>DATJYT010000261.1:0-3868 GCA_035499475.1 Xanthobacteraceae bacterium
GATCATCCGATCCACGGCCATTTCTGGGTGCCGATCGACGACGAAAATTGCTGGGCTTGGAGCTACGACTTCCATCCGGTGCGCAACCTCACCAAGACCGAAGTCGACGCCATGAAGGACGGCGCCGGCGTGCATTGCAAAGTCGACGCCGCGTTCCGGCCGCTCGCCAACAAGGACAACGACTATCTGATCGACCGCGCGGCGCAGAAGGCGGGCAAGAGCTATAGCGGCGTTGCCGGCTTCGCCATGCAGGACGCCTCGTTGCAGGAAAGCATGGGTCCGGTCTGCGACCGCACCAAGGAAAACCTGGTCTCGACCGACAACGGCATCATCATGGCGCGGCACCGCCTGATGCGCGCCGCCAAGGCGCTCGCCGACAAAGGCGTCACGCCGCCCGGCGTCGATCCCGCCCATCAGAAGATCCGCTCGTGCTCGGTGGTGCTGCCGCCAGACGTCGCGTTCAAGGACGGCGCCAAGGAAGCGTTGACGCCAGCCAAGCCCGGTATGGCGCAGACGACGGTTTAGCGAATCGTCGCAACGGTGAAGCGCCGCGATCCAAGGCGCTCCCTCGCCGACACATTTTGGTCACAAGAGGCCGTGCGAACCGCCTTAGATTGCGCTTTCACGGCCGGCTGACTGATCCTTGCCGATTGGGTATGTTGCCGCCATCCCGGCCTGCGGGGCCGCGGGCGGTTCGGGGGACTCCAGGAGGGAGGCTCAATTGATCTTGGCACGCCGCTCTGTCGCCGCGACGGCCCTGTTGCCGGTCGCAGGCGTATCACTCGTCTTCCTGCTCTGGTCGGTCGATGCGCGGGCCCAAGGTGTCGGCGGCTGCGAAGACAGTCCCGAGCTCGCGGTCCTGACCGCGCCGATGGCGCCATGGAGGGGCGCGCCGTTGCGCGTCGTCGTGGCCGAGGAGAAGCCGATCGACGGCGAGCTTACGCTGACCGCACCGAACGGAAGCGTTGCGGCGAAGACGCGCGACCGGCACGACGGGCCGCCGTATTTCTGGTTCGCCGAGGTCGCATCGCCGACGCCGGGAACGTGGCACGCGACGCTCGTGCGCGATCGCGCGCCGGCCGGCTGCGGCACGGTCACGCGCGAGATCGCCGTGCGTGCCGATGCGCCGCCGCCGCCGAGCGCGACGCCGGGCAGCGTCTGGCCGGTGCGCAATTCCTGGGACCGCGCCACGGAGAATCTCTATTCGGCGTGGATTGAGAAGCTGTTCGACGCGCCGCTCGACGCCGAGCCGTCGTGGCCGGCGCTCGCCAACGTGCTGCGCGACCGCTCGCGCAATTTCCTGTTCAACTATCTGGGTATCGGCGAGGACGAAGTGCAAATGCCGCTTCGTCCCGACTGCGCCGATCTCGTTTATTTCCTGCGCGCCTATTTCGCCTTCAAGATGGGCCTGCCGTTCGGCTACGCCAATTGCTCGCGCGGCGGCGGCGGCAAGGCGCCGAAATGCTACCAATGGCTGACCAACCTCAACCCGCCGGGCTCGGCGCTGCGGGGAAATCTCGCCGCCTCGTTCGGCGCCTATCTGCCGGTGATCGCCGACGCCGTGCAGTCCGGCGCGGTGCGCACGCTTGGGAATGACGACAACACCGATTTCTACACCGTGCCGCTAACGCAGGACGCGCTGCGGCCCGGCGCCGTCTACGCCGATCCCTACGGCCACGTCCTGATGCTGGTGCGGCGCGTGCCGCAGTCGGGCGGCGCGGCCGGCATGTTTTATGCCGTTGACGGCGAGCCGGACGGCACCGTCGCGCGCAAACGGTTCTGGCGCGGCAATTTCCTGTTTGCCCATATGCCGGGGCTCGAGGGCCCCGGCTTCAAGCGCTTCCGGCCGATCGTGCGCGAAGCGAATGGCAGCCTGCGGCGGCTGACCAATGCCGAGATCGCCAGAAATCCGCAATATGGCGATTTCTCGCCTGAGCAGGCGCAGATCGGGGTCGAAGACTTTTACGACCGCATGGACCAAGTGATGTCGCCGGCGCCGCTCGATCCGGTGCTGGCGATGAAGGGCGCCATCGACTCGCTCGAAGAGCAGGTGAAGACCCGCGTCGGCTCGGTCGAGAACGGGCGCAAGTTCCTCGGCAGCGGCAAGGGCGATGCGTCGATGCCCGACGGCCCGGCGATCTTCGCCACGACAGGGGCCTGGGAGGACTTCGCGACGCCGGCGCGCGACTTCCGCCTGTTGATCGCGATCGACGTGGTGCGCAACTTTCCCGACCATGTCGCCCGGCATCCCGAGCGCTACGCGATGCCGTTCGGCCGCAGCGCTGATGGCGTGAAGGCTGAGTTGCAGAACGTGCTGGCGTCGGAACTTGCTTCCCGCAAATTCACCTATACGCGCAGCGACGGCTCAGCCTGGACGCTTTCGCTCAAGGACGTCATCGATCGCGCGGCCGATCTCGAAATGGCCTACAACCTCAACGACTGCGTCGAGTTGCGTTGGGCCGCGCCGGCCAACAGCCAGGAAGCTTCGACCTGCAAGCGCCACGCGCCGCAGGCGCAGCGCGCCAAGATGGCGCAGTATCGTACCTGGTTCCGCGAACGGAACTGGCCGCACGCCTAGCAGCCGGTGCATCTCGCGAAGAGAGCCGACGCGGCTGGCGGCAAGATGTGCAAGGCTTGGCTGCTCACGGTCCTCGCAATGCTTGCGGGCGGGACTGCGCTTCTTGCGCAAGATGACCGGGCTCGCCTGGCGCTCGACAATCTGGTCGCCGCTTATCCCAGCGCGCTCGCCGGGCATGACGACACAACGCTGCACTGGCGCGATGGAACGATGATGCCGTTATCGGACGGCGCCGGAACCAAGACGTTCGCGGAGCTTCTTCGGAACGCATCCATCATCGATCAACTTCGCATCGCGTATCCGCGCGGCCCACTCGAAAAGCCGCCTTCTGTCGATGCCGATCCAGGCCGGTTTCGCAATACCGCGTTCTTCACCAAAATGTACGGCGATTGCCGAAAGGGCCAAGTGTCGTCGCGCCTTGTTTCGTTGACGTGGCTCGCCAAGACGTGGGGCCAATCGATCCGGATCACATCGGTGAACGGCGTCGATGAACAGTTGCGCGCCGTGTCGGCAGAGATCGACGCGTTGCCCGAAAACGTCAAGCGCGCCGCCTATCCGATCGCCGGCACCTATAATTGCCGACCGGTGGCGGACACCGGCCAGCCGAGCCCGCACGGCTACGGCATCGCCATCGATCTCAATACCGTGTTCTCGGATTACTGGTACTGGCGGCCGCATGCGGGCGCGATCGCTTATCGCAACCGCATGCCGGCAGCGATCGTCGCGATCTTCGAGAAGCACGGCTTCATCTGGGGCGGCAAGTGGTACCACTACGATACGATGCACTTTGAGTTCCGGCCCGAGCTTCTGACGGCGCACTGAGACGGCGGTTCGCCTTCACGCCCCGTCGTTCTGCTCCGCCGCGTTCCGTCCGGCGATAAATCCCTGACAGACGGCACGCGGCAGGCCGTGCATGGAGAAGCCGCCGGCCGACTCGCCGCCACAGTACAGGCCGGGGATCACCTCGCCGCTCGTGTCGATGACCTGGCAGCGCGCGTTGATGCGCAGCCCCGCGCGCGTGTCGTGGATCACCGGTGTCGCCCAGGCTGCGTAGAACGGCGGCTTGGCGATCTTGTAGAGCGGTTTCGGCTTGCTGAAATCGGCATCCTTGCCGGCATCGACGAAGGAATTGTAACGCGCGACGGTGTCTGTGAGATTGTGCGGCGGCATTGGCACGCGCTGGTATTTCATTTTGATCTTGGCGGCGAGCGCGGCGACGCTGTCGGCGGTGAAGAAAAAGCCGGCGTCGAAATCGACATGCGGCGGCTGCGGTGTCCAATTTTCGCGGGC
>DATJYT010000262.1:0-10905 GCA_035499475.1 Xanthobacteraceae bacterium
GACAACGAAAAGCTTCTCCACTTCATCAATTTTACCTGGTGGGCGGACAATCAGGCGACTGTGCAGCGGCGGTTCGAAGAGTGGCTCCAATCTTGACCCGTGCCGGTCGAGAGGATCGCGTGCCGAGATGACGGGCGTCCCGCCACAGGCCCACGCCGTCGGTCAGCGCATATTGCGGCTCGAAGACGGTCCGCTCATTCGCGGCGGCGGCCGCTTTGTCGATGATCTGAAATTTGCCGGCGGGCTCGAAGCGGCGTTTTTGCGCAGTCCGCACGCCCACGCGGCGATCCGGAGCATTGACACCGGGACGGCGTGCCGCCTGCCGGGCGTGCAGGCAATTTTCACATATGCCGACATCGCACCAATGCTGACGCAGGGTCGGCTGCCGCTGCAATTCCGTACCGACCAGTTGCCGGCCGATGTCGCGCCTATCGTTCTCGCCAAGGATGAAGTTGCCTATGTGGGCGAAGCCGTGGCGCTGGTGGTCGCGCACTCGCGCGCCACCGCGGAAGACGCCGCCGCGCTCGTCGAGATCGACTACGAGCCGCTGCCGGCGATCTCGGACTGTCGCGCGGCGTTGCAGCCGGGCGCGGCGCTCGCGCATCGCGGCAAGACCAGCAATCTGCTTATCGAGTTCAAGCAGTCCTACGGCGATGTCGCCGGCGCGTTCGCCCGCGCACCGCGGCGCGCGCGTGTCAATCTCAAGCAGCACCGCGGCGGCGCGCATTCGATCGAAGGCCGCGGCGCGGTTGCGGTCTATGACGCCAACGAGGACCGGCTGACGTTATGGACCTCGACCCAGCTTGCCCATGAGGTGCGCGCCTTCCTGATGCGATTGCTGCAACGCGACGAAAATCAGATGCGCGTGGTGGCGCCGGACGTCGGCGGCGGCTTCGGCGCCAAGTTCGTCATGTACCCGGAAGAGGTCGCGCTTTCGGCGGCCAGCCTGCGGCTGCGGCGGCCGATCAAATGGATCGAGGATCGCCGCGAGCATTTTTTGGCCGCGGTGCAGGAGCGCGACCAATATTGGGATATCGAAGCTGCGTTCGACGGCGAAGGCCGCGTGCTTGGCGTGCGCGGGGAATTGATTCATGACCAGGGTGCCTACACCCCGCAGGGGCTCAATCTGCCCTACAATGCTTCAACTGGCGTTCCGGGCCCCTACATCGTTCCGGCCTACGATCTGCGGGTGCGGGTGGTCGAGACGAACAAGGTCGCCACCATGCCGGTCCGCGGCGCCGGCTATCCGGAAGCCGCCTTTGCCATGGAGCGCGTGCTCGACCAAGTTGCGCGTGCGCTTGGTATCGATCGTGCCGAGGTGCGGCGGCGCAATCTCGTGCCGGCGGAGAAAATCCCCTATGTGACGCCGCTCAAGACGCGCTCCGGGTCGCCGGTTGCGCTCGACAGCGGCGATTTTCCCCGTTGCCTCGATATGGCGCTCGGCGCCATCGACTATGCGGGATTTGCCGAACGCCAGCGTCGCGCCCACGAAAGCGGCCGCTATCTCGGCATCGGCGTCGGCAATGGCGTGAAGGGCAGCGGCCGCGGGCCGTTCGAGTCCGGCATTGTGCGCGTCGGCCGCTCGGGACGGATCTCGGTCTATACCGGCGCCATGCCGATGGGGCAGGGCATCAAGACCGCGCTCGCGCAAATCTGCGCCGAGCAGTTTCTCGTCCCGACCGACAGCGTCACCGTTGTTGCCGGCGATACCGCGGTCATTCCCTACGGGCAGGGCGGATTTGCCAGCCGGCAGACCGTCACTGCGGGTTCCGCCGTTCACTTGGCCGCACGCGCTGTGCGCGAAAAGCTTCTCAAGGTCGCCGCGCATCTCCTGGAGACCGGAGTCGAGGATCTCGAGCTTCGCAATGGCCGTGTCGAGGTCGTCGGCGCTCCCGGCAGCGGGCTTTCGTTTCGCGAGGTCGCGGAAGCTGTTTCCGGCGTACCCGGCTATTCGATGCCCGGCGGGTTCGAACCCGGTCTAGAAATGCTCGAGTCGTTCATGCCGAACGCACTCACCTACGGCATGGGCTGTCACGCTGTCGAAGTCGAGGTGGATGTCGAGACCGGCCGGGTGCTTATCTTGCGCTACGTGGTGGTCAACGACAGTGGCCGCCTGATCAACCCGATGATCGTCGAAGGCCAGCTCGTCGGCGGCACGGCGCACGGCATCGGTAACACGCTCTACGAGTGGATGCGCTACGACGACAATGCGCAGCCGCTGACCACCACCTTCGCCGACTATCTGCTCGCTAGCGCCACCGAGGTTCCGAACATTGAGGTCCACTTTGTCGAATGCCCGTCGCCGCTCAATCCGCTCGGCGTCAAAGGCGTCGGCGAGTCCGGCTGCGTGCCTGCTGCCGGCGCCATCGTCGCCGCGATCGAGGATGCGTTGTCGCCGTTCGGCGTAACGATCGGGGAATATCCGGTGACGCCCGCAAAGCTGTTCGCGCTCATCACGGCCACGCGCGCTTAATCTTGTCGTCATTCCGGGGCGCCGGAAGCGGCGAGCCCCGAATCCATAACCCCCGTCGATCGAGATGAACTCAGGAAATTCTTCTTGTTAACCTGTAGATATGGCTTCCGGGCTCCGAGCTTGCGCTCGGCCCCGGAATGACGAGCTTAAAACCGCTCGCGCTCGAGCGTGCGCCAGCGCGATAGTCGGCGCTCGATCCACATGGTGAATTCGGTCAGGACGACGCCGACCAGCGCGATGACGATGATCGGCACGAACAATTTGGCGGTGGCAAACAGGTTGGCATATTCCACGATCAGGCCGCCGAGGCCGCTGATGGCGGTGAAAAACTCGGCGACTACGATGCCGGTGATGGCGAGCCCCACCGAGAGCCGCACGCCCGCCATGATGAACGGGAGCGCCGCCGGCAGGATGATTTTGAAGAAGATCTGCGACTCGGTCGCCCCATAGGCGCGGCCGATTTCCAGCATCGAGCCACGCACGTCCCGGATGCCTGAATAAGTATTGACGATGATCGGGAACACCGCGACCGAGACCAGGATGGTCACCTTGCCGGCGAATTCGAGGCCGGCCCACAGGATGATCAGCGGCACCAGTGCGACGCGGGGAATGGCGTAGAGCGCGTTGATGAACGGGTCGAGTATATATTCGGCCAGCCGCCATTGCGCGATAATGATTCCGATCGCGATACCGATGACGACGGTCAGCACCATGCCAACGGCGAATGGCCACAGGCTTTGAATGAGCGCTTTCTTGAGCGCGCCATTCGCGATCAGCTCGCCAGCAGCGCGAAAAATGGCGCTCGGCGGTGCCATGAAAATCGGGTCCATACGCCGGCCGAAATATTCCCAAAACAGCAGGAAGGCCACGATCGAAACCGTGCGGATGGCATTGGGACTAAGGAGCGCCTCACGTAGTCGCTGCGCCGTGGAAATCTTCGGCGCCGGGACGGATTTGCGGGGCGATAGCGGCGTCGAGCTCATGGTTCGTCGCTCCTCAGCATGTGCCGCAGTTCGGCGCGGCAGGCCGCGAAAGCCGGATGCTTGTGCACGTCGCCGTTGAGCCGCTCGGTTGCGACCGGCGAGTCGACAATCCTCTCGACGCGGCCGGGGCCGCTGGTGAAAACGAAAATGCGGTCGGACAGCAGCAACGCCTCGTCGATCGAATGAGTAACGAACAGCACCGTCGCGGCCGTCCGCGACCAGATTTTCAGAAAATCGTCCTGCAATTGCTCGCGGGTCTGTGCGTCCAGGGCGCCGAACGGCTCGTCCATAAAGATCAGGATCGGCCGGCGCATCAGCGCACGCGCAATGCCCACGCGCTGCTGCATGCCGCCCGACAATTCGTGGGGGAAGTGATCGCGAAACGGCGCGAGCCCGACGAGCTCGATGAATTCGCGGGCAAGATCGCGGCGTACCGCGGTCGGGACACCATCGATTTCAAGCGGAAACTCGACATTGCCCTCGACGGTGCGCCAGGGCAGCAGGCCGAAATTCTGAAACACCATGCAGGCGTCCTTGCGCGGCTTGGTCACCTGCGTGCCACCGATGGTAATCGTGCCCTCGTCGGGAGCCAGCAGGCCCGCGGTCAGCCGTAGCAGGGTGGTCTTGCCGCAACCGGAAGGACCGAGCAGCGTGACCAGCTCGCCTTTGCGTACGCTCGCGCTGATGCGGTCGAGCGCCACCATAAGAACGGGCGGGGCGTGCTTTTTGCTTTCGCTGCGGATTGGAAAGAACTTGCTCACGCCCTCATAAACAACCATGCATTCGGGCGTGTCGTCTGCCATTGCGGTTATTTCTTTTCGTAGGGCCCCAGCTTCTTCAGCGCGACATCGACGAAGCGTGGATCGAGCACATCTTTGGGCGCGGGCGCTGCCGTGAGATTGCCGAGCTTGACGTTGAGGTCCGCCGTGTATTGCTCGACCGCCGGATCGAGGCCGCCGTCGACGCCCCACAGATTCTCACCGTTGAGGTCGTGCACGACCGCCTTGAGGAAGGCGACGTCAAGTTCGGGGATGCGCTCATGGAAAATTTCAGCGGCTTCGTCGGGGTTGGCGATGATGTAGCGTACCGCGCGGATGCTCGCCTCGGTCATCGTCTGGAGGGCGGCGCTGAGCTGCGGATTGTCGAGCTCGTCGGTGCGCACCACGTTCCATGAATAGCCGAGGCCGGGAAACTCCTTGGAGAGCTTCGTCAGCACAATAACCTTGCCGTCGTTGACGCCCCTGAGCGTCGTCACGGTATTGATGAGCGAGGCATCGGCGCGACCGGCTATGACGGCTTGCAGGCGCGCGGCATGGCCGCCGACCTGGACGAAATGCGCCGTGGAATCGTCGATGTTGTATTTTTTCAAGATCAGCCGCGCGAGCTGATCGGGCAGCGCGCCGGGCCCGGACGTGGCAAAGGTCTTGCCGGCGAGATCGGCGATGGCCGTGCCTTTGCCTGTGGCGAGAACGAGGCTGTAATCGCCGATCGGCTGCCAAGTATTGATGGCGCGGACATTGGCGCCCGACTGGATCGCGGCGAGAACGTTGACCATGCCGATGAAGGCGATATCGGCGTTGCCCGAAACCAGCGCGCGCATCGCGTTGGAATCGCCGGTAACGTTGACTTCTTCGACTTCCAGGTCGCCCAGAAAACCCTTTTTCTGCGCCACGTAAAGAGGCAGCGAGAATGTCGTCGGCGGGCCGGGAAACGCCATCTTGATCTTGGCGGCGGATGCTTCCGGCGCATGAAGCGTAAGCGCTGCGGCGAGGCAGCCGGCGAGCGCAATCGAACTGGCGCGCAGAGGCAAACCGGAAAATGAAAGCATCGCGCTCTCCCCAAGCAACGACCGAGATAGTCGAGATGACACCGGCGTCTAAAGTTGTAGCGGTCGTCAGTCATCTTGCCTAGGCGCTGAAAAGCCGCCACGCTGGCGGCCGCCCGCAGGGGTTGGCGCAGTGCCGACCGCTCCGGCGTTCCGGCGCACGAACTGAGGGTTCCCTGCCATGAATGATATTCCGCGTCTTATGCCCTGGATCGGCGGCTCGGCGAGCGCTGCCGGAGCGGCGTTCTCGCCGCTGGTGTCGCCGATCGACGAGAGCGTCGCCTCGCACATGGTGGAATCCGACGCCGGCATCGTCGATGCAGCGGTTAAGCACGCGCATCAGGCCTATCTGGCCAACCAGGATGCGACCACGGCCAAGCGCGTCGAATGGCTCAACGCCGCGGCGGACGCCATGGACAGGATTGAGGCCGAGCTCGTCCGCTCGCTTATCCGCGTTATTGGCAAGCCGCGGCGCGCCGCGACATTCGAGGCCAAGCGCGCCGGCACTTTCATCCGCGCCTGTGCCGCGCAACTGCCGCATATCCTGGGCGAGGTGCTGCCACTCGATGTGACGGCGACCGGCGCCGGCCGCTTCGGTTTTACGGTGCGGATTCCCTACGGCGTCGTCGCCGCGATCACACCGTTCAACGGGCCGGTCAATTTGTTGATTCAGAAGGTCGCCCCGGCACTCGCGGTCGGCAATGCGGTGGTGGTGAAGCCGTCACCGCCCGGCACCGAAGTCGCGCTGCTGATGGCGGAAGCGCTGAAGAAGGCCGGAATACCCGATGGCTTGTTCAATGTCGTGCCGGGCGGACGCGAGAGCGCAAAACTTCTCGTTGCGCATCCGCTGGTGGCCGCTGTCACGGTGACCGGCAGCACGGCAGCCGGCAATGAGCTGGCGCGCGCCGCCGGCGCAAAGAAATTCATCGGGGAACTTGGCTCCAACGCCGCGAATATCGTCTGCGCTGACGCTGATATTGCCGATGCGGCGACGCGGATCGCTGGCGCCGGCTTCGAGGCGAGCGGTCAGCAGTGCATCTCGGCGCAGCGGGTTATCGTCGAGCGGCCGGTCTATGATCGCTTCCTCGAGCAGTTCGTCGCCGCGGCCAGGAAGCTCAAAGTCGGCGATCCGGATGATGGCGCCATCGATGTCGGCCCGATGGTCTCAAGCGCGGCCGCCGACCGTGTCGAACAGATGATCGCCGACGCCGTCGCCAAGGGCGCCAAGCTCGTGCTCAAGCCCGAGCGGCGTGGCGCCATTCTGGGCCCGGCCATCGTCGCGGAGGCGCCGCCGGAGGCGCGGCTGATGCGAGAGGAGGCGTTCGGCCCGGTCGTCGTGGTGCAGCCGGTCGCCGACGTGGATGCGGCATTGGCGCTCGCCAATTCGTCGGAATTCGGTCTGCAAGGCGCCTGCTTCACCAAGAGCCTGGAGACCGCGTTCAAGGTGTCGCGCAAGCTGCGCGTCGGATCGCTCTGGATCAACGATGCCAGCCGCTTCCGCCTCGACACCTACCCGTTCGGCGGTGTCGGCGCGTCGGGTTTTGGCCGCGAGGGCGTGCGCTACACGATGGAAGAGCTGTCACAGTGGAAGTTCACAGGTATGCGGCTGTGACGGCAGTCGGACTGATCGGCTATGGCGGCATCGCACAGGACGCACTCGCGGCGCTACGCGAGGCGGGCGATGGCGTGAAGATCGTCGGCGCGCTGTGCCGGCCGGGGCGCGCCGCGAAAGCCAGCGCCGCGCTTGGCGATGTCGATGTCGTCGAGTCGCTCGACGATCTGCTGGCGCGCCAGCCCTCTGTCGTCGCGGAAGTCGCGGGTCAGGGCGCCGTCGCCGAATACGGATCCGAAGTCTTGCGTCGCGGTTTCGATCTGCTGGTGATTTCGATCGGGGCGCTCGCCGAAACGGCGTTGCTTGAACGTCTCAAGGCTGCCGCACACGAGGGGAAAAGCCGCATCCTGCTGCCGGCCGGCGCGATCGGCGGCCTCGATGCCATCGCGGCAATGCGTGCCGGCGGACTCAGCACGGTGCGCTATCGCTCGCGCAAACCACCCGCGGCGTGGCGCGGTTCGCCGGGCGAAAAGGTCGCCGACCTTGATAGTCTGACCAAGCGCACCGTGCTCTATCGTGGCAATGCAGGAGAAGCCGCATTGCGCTATCCGCAAAATGCCAACGTGGCCGCGGCGGTGGCTTTGGCCGGGCTCGGCTTTGAAGCAACCGAGGTCGAGCTCGTCGCCGATCCCGATGCGCCCGGCAATGTCCATGAAATCGAAGCCGAAGGCGCCGCCGGACGTTTCGCCATCCAACTTCAAGGCAAGCCGTCGCGCACCAATCCGAAAACGTCGGCCCTTGCGGCGCTCAGTGTCGCGCGCGCGCTCATGAACCTCGAAGCAACCATCGTCATATGAGCGTTTCCACGCCGCGCGCCAGCAACGCCTTCGTGGGCAGTCCGATCGAACGACTGGAGGATTTCCGCTTCCTCACCGGGCGAGGCCAATATGTCGACGATCTTGTGAGCAAGGATATGCTGCATGCCGTCATCCTGCGCAGCTCCGTCGCGCACGGCCGCATACGCTCCATCGACGCGACGCTTGCACGGAGGATGCCCGGCGTTCATGCCGTCATCGGCGCTGCCGATATTGGCGAAGTGCCGACGATTCCGCTGCGGCAGGAGCCGCTGCCGGAGCTCAGGCAATACGAACAGCCGGTGATTGCGGCCGACAAGGTGCGTTATGTCGGCGAGCCGATCGCCATCGTTGTCGCCGACAGCGTTGCCATCGCGGAAGACGCTTTGGAGGCGATTGCAGTTGACATCGAACCTTTGCCGGCTGTTGCGGACCGCGACACGGCGCGCAAGAACGACGTTCTCCTTTTCGAGAAAACCGGCAGCAATCTCGCCAGCACCATAACGGCCACGCGCGGCGACGCCGAGGCGGCATTCAAAACGGCGCCTTACATGCGGCGCGAGCATTTCCGAGTGCAGCGTCATGCCGCCGTGCCGATGGAGCCGCGCGGCCTCCTCGCCGTGTGGGACGCGGCGGCGCAGCACATGACGGTCAGCGGCGCGGCCAAGGTCCCTTTCACCAATCGGCGCACGCTGGCGAAGATGATGGGACTGCCCGAGTCGTCGGTCCGCATGCTGGAATATGACGTCGGCGGCGGTTTTGGCGCGCGCGGCGAATTCTATCCCGAGGATTTTCTCGTACCTTACACGGCGCGGCTCCTCGGCCGGCCGGTCAAGTGGACGGAGGACCGCCGCGAGAATCTGATGGCGCTCAATCACGCGCGTGATGCCGAATGTGAGCTGGAAATCGCCTGCGCGCGCGACGGCACCATCTTGGGGTTGCGCGGCCGCGCCTTCACCGATCTCGGCGCCTATGTGCGCACCGTCGGCGCCACCGCTTCACGGAATCTTTCGCAGATCATGACCGGCGCCTATCGCATCCTCAATGTGCACATGGATGTGACGCTGGTCATGACCAACAAGACACCATCGGGCACCTATCGCGGGCCGGGGCGGTTTGAGGCGGACTTCTGCCGGGAGCGGCTGTTGGATATGGCGGCGACCGATCTGGGCATTGATCGCGTCGAATTTCGCCGCCGCAATCTGATTGCCGAAGCCGATATGCCCTATTCGCTGGCGACCGTGAAGGTGCTCGACATCGCGACCGAGACCGACAGCGGTGACTACCGCGTCACGCTTGATCGTTGTCTCGACGAGTTCAAATGGGCCGAGCGCGCAAAGGTTTCGGGCAAAAATATCGATGGCCGTTATCACGGTGTGGCCGTCGGTTGCTACATTGAAGGTGGGGCGTCCGGCCCGAAGGAAAACGCACGGCTCGCGCTCAACGATGACGGATCGTACTCGGTCTTCATCGGCTCGTCGTCGGTCGGGCAGGGCGTCGAGACCGTGTTCGCGCAAATCGCCGCCGATGCGCTTGAGGTTCCCATGGAACGAATCAAGGGCGTGTTCCATGGCTCCACGGATTTCGTCGATGAAGGTTTTGGTTCATATTCGTCGCGCTCTATCGTGATGGGCGGCTCCGCGGTCGTGGATGCGGCCGGGCGGCTGCGCCGGCTGATTCGCGATGCCGCCGCCTTGCGTCTCAACTGCGCGGCGGATGACGTTGCCATCGAGATCGACAAAGTCGTTGGCCCCAATCGCTCCGCCGTGGCCTTGAAGGAATTCGCCGGCCTCGATGCTGCCGGCACTTACGCCAGCAACAAGCGGACCTATTCCTACGGCGCCCATGCGGCCTATGTGGCGGTTGATCCCAAGATCGGTCATGTCGATGTGATCGATTATGTCGCAGTCGAGGATGTCGGCCGCATCGTCAACCCGCTCACGCTGCATGGCCAATGCGTCGGCGCCATCGTGCAGGGCCTTGGCGGCGCGTTTCTCGAACACTTCATCTATGACGAGAACGGGCAATTACTCACGGGCTCGTTTGCCGACTACCTGATGCCGACCGCGAGCGACTTTCCGAGCATTCGTGCAATCGCGCTGGAACACAAGCCGTCGCCGAACAATCCGCTCGGCGCCAAGGGCGCGGGCGAGGGCGGCATTATCCCGGTGGGAGGCGTCGTCGCTAATGCTGTCGCGGCGGCTTTGGCCGACTTTCAGGTGCAGCCGCGTGAGTTGCCGCTATCGCCGCCGCGTGTATGGCAGCTCATCAACGGTGCACGTTGACCGCCGCGATGTAGCGATGCTAGGGAAAATGCCTGAAAATCAGCCAGTTTCAGCGTTTCGGAGGGGACGTTCCAAGTCATGAAACTGCCGCCCTTCGAATACGCCTGCCCGACGACAATCTCCGAAGCGGTTGCGCTTCTCGCTGCTCACGACGGCGAGGCGAAGCCGCTGGCCGGCGGCCAGAGCCTGGTGCCGATGATGGCGTTTCGCGTCGCATCACCGGCGTTCATCGTCGATCTGCGCAAACTTTCCGAACTGCGCCGGATTAAGATCGCGCAAGACGGTGTCGTGCTCGGCGCCATGGTGAAATGGTGTGAGATTCTCGACCACGAACAGTTGCGTGCTGCGCATCCGTTGTTGGTCGCGGCTGTCGAGCATGTTGCGCATTATCAGATCCGTAATCGTGGCACCGTCGGCGGCAGCATCGCGCATGCCGATCCGGCGGCGGAGATGCCCGGTATTGTGGTCACCTGCGATGCGCAGATTGCGGTTGTCGGCAAGGCCGGGCCGCGAGTCATTCCGGCAAACGAGTTCTTCCACGGTCCGTTGATGACTGCGCTCAAATCCGACGAGATCATCACCGAGATCCGTTTTCCGGCTTGGCCCGCGAAACGCCATTTCGGCTTCCAGGAATTTTCGCGCCGCCGCGGCGATTTTGCCATGGCCGCTGCGGCGGTGTTTTATGATGAGCAAGGCGGCAAGGCCGCCAACGCCCATGTCGGCGCCATCGGTGTCGGTGATCGGCCGGTGCGCCTCGCCGCCGTGGAGAAAGTCATCAACGGCGTCAAGATTGACGAGGCGGTGATCGCGAAGGCCGAAGCGGCCGCCTCGGCATCGGTCGATCCTGCTGACGATATTCACGCCAGCGGCGCCTATCGCAAGGCGCTCATTGGCGTCATGGTCGAACGTGCGCTCAAAAGCGCGGCAGCCTGA
>DATJYT010000263.1:0-4809 GCA_035499475.1 Xanthobacteraceae bacterium
CCGTCCAACGCTGCGGCAGGCTTGCGAGGTCGCGCCAAGCGCGGTCGGCTGCGCTTGCATCCGAACGCGACCACGCCAGCAAGGCACGATCGATGAAAGCGCTTGGGCCGAGACGATAGAGCAAAGCACGCGCCGCTTGCTCGCCGGCTCCCGGAGAATCCCGCCACCAATGGTCCAGCGCCAAGAGCTTCTCGGACTCGGCGTTGGAGAGTCGCAGCCGGTGGGAGAGCCTCTCGGCGTCCTCAGGCACCGCAACGGCCAGCGCGCCAAGCCTACGCACCGCGTCCGGCTCGGCGCCGACAGCCGCTTCGACCTTGACCATATTCTCGAAGCTTGCGAGCGACGGCACGCCGCCGAGCGTCGTGACCAGCAAACCCGTCTCGGCCATGACCACGAGCGTCGGCGTCGCGTGCGGCGCCAGGAGCAGCTTCAGCAATTCCATGCGCACGCGCTCGCGCGACAGCGTCTGAAGGCCCTCGCGCGCTGCGATGCAGGCGTGCAGTCCCGCGGCGTCGGGTGCGCCCCTGCCGTACCAGGCGTGAAAACGGAAGAAGCGCAGAATGCGCAGATAGTCCTCGGCAATGCGATCTTCCGGATCGCCGATGAAACGCACGCGATGCGCATCGATATCGGCGAGACCGCCGACATAGTCGTAAATCTCACCCTCGGCCGATGCGGAGAGAGCGTTGATGGTGAAGTCACGCCGTTGGGCGTCGGTCTTCCAGTCGCGGCCGAACGCAACTTTGGCCTTGCGGCCGAAGGTCTCGACATCCTGGCGCAGCGTCGTGACCTCGAACGGATGGCCGTCGACGATGACGGTCACGGTGCCGTGCTCGATTCCGGTCGGCACCGCCTTGCAGCCGGCCGCTTCGGCGCGCCGCATGACTTCCTCGGGAACCGCCGTGGTCGCGATGTCGATCTCGACGACGGGACGCCTCATCAGCGCATTGCGGACCGCTCCGCCGACCACACGCGCTTCCTCGCCGCCGGCGTCGAGCAGCGCAAGCAGGCGCACAACCTCACCGCGCTTGAGCCAGACCTCATTGCCGAGATGCGCCGTTCGCGTCACCGCGTCGCCCCCGGCACGAACTTGCCGCCTTCGACATGAGCGGGAACGTAAGTAGAGCCCGGCGGCGAGCCGGAAAACTGCGCCAGGATCACGAAGCTTCCCGTCACCAGAACGAGCGATATGACGACCAGTATAGCCAGACGCGGGAAGGTCCATGCCGCCGGCTGCAGAATGCCGGCGCGCGTCGCCAACAGAAACGCGGCGTAGATCGCAAACGGCGCCAGGAACAAACCAATCTCGGTGGCGACAGGCCGGATCATGGCGCACAGACCCGCTCGTAGAGATTGCGCAAGATACCCGCCGTGATGCCCCAGATATAACGGTCGCCGAACGGCATGGCGTAATATTCGCGCGCGATACCGTTCCAGTCGCGAGTCTTGCGCTGATGATTGGACGGCGTCATCAGAAATTCGAGCGGAACCTCGAATGTCTCCGTCACCTCGAACGGATTAAGCGTCAGTTTGAAGTCCGGCTTGACCTTTGCGACCGTCGGCAGGATGCGAAAGCCGGAAAAGGTCAAATAAAGATCGAGATAGCCGATCGGCTCGATGAGCGCCGGCGGCAGCCCGATCTCCTCCTTGGCCTCACGCAGGGCCGCCGCGACCGGGCTCTCGTCGCTTGGGTCGATCTTGCCGCCGGGAAACGCCACCTGCCCCGCATGACTTGCCAATTCCGTGGTGCGCAATGTCAGCAACACTGTCGGCTCGCTGTGGTCGACGATAGGAACGAGCACCGCGGCGGGTTTTGTCGCCGTGACCTTGGCGCGCTCCCACAGCGCCGGATCGAGATCGAGATCGCCGCGGGCGCCCTTGGCGAGCGGATCGCTCAGCGCCGGCGGCACCTCGAGCCGCAGCCGCGAGCGTGCGCGCTCGAAAAAACCATCCGGATGCGCCGGCGGTGCGTCACCGTCATTCACGCAAAGTCCCTCACCTCATCGGCCGGTGCCATGGGAAAGAATATGCCCCCGGAGGTGACGCCGAACATTGCGCCACCGTCCATATCGCGTTCCTCGCCAAGTTCGACGAGGTCGAAGAATAGAGCACGGGTGACCTTTGCCCAGAGACCGCCGCGAACATGCAGATAAGGCTTGAGCCCGCCGGTGCCGCGCTCCGGCTCGAAACGCAGCGCATGCTCCGGCCCGCACACCACCCAATCGTCGACATTGGTGCGAAAGTTGAGCACCCGGCCCACCCCTGTTTCCTCGCTCCTGAGTTCGACGGCGAGAAATGGCGCGTCGTCCACCACGATGCCGCATTTCTCGACCGGTGTGACCAGGAAGTATTTATCGCCTTCGCGCCTGAGCACCGAGGCAAAGAGCTTCACCAGCGCCAGCCGGCCGATCGGGGTCTTCAGATAAAACCACGTGCCGTCTGCGGCGATGCGCATGTCGAGATCGCCGCAAAACGGGGGATTCCAGAGTTCAGGTGGCAGTGATCCCTTTCCGGGGTTCCTCAGCGCCCCTGTGATCGCCTCCAGGCCCGATTGCCCTTCCTTCGCCATGGTTAGCCTTGAAGTTGCGTCAGGATATGCGTCCGGGGGCGGAACCAGTCCGAGGACCGCGGTTATCAATTGTCGTCCGCGTCCCCGAGCCCCAGTCATGCACCAAGTTGTGTTCCCTGTGGACGAAGAATCGGCGCAGGATGGGATCGGCGCCGCTGGCTCATATATTGCATCTTCGGTGCCTAATGGTCGTGCAGACCCGGCCGCCTCGGATTCGTGCATATGGCGCGAATCTGATCCGATGCAAGAATATCTCTTTAATACAAGGAGTTGACCATGGCCCTTGCCGGCGGAGATGGGTTGGAAAAGCTCGAAGACATGATCGTTCGGGCCGCAGAATCGACCGCGGATCACGCCCGCGCGGCCAAGGCCGCAATCGGCACCGTCATATTCGGCCAGGACAAGGTCGTTGAGCAGGCTCTCGTCACCATCCTGTCCGGCGGTCATGCCTTGCTGCTCGGCGTGCCGGGTCTCGCCAAGACCAAGCTGGTCGACACCATGGGCACCGTCCTCGGCCTCGATGCCAAACGCATCCAATTCACGCCCGACCTCATGCCGTCCGACATTCTCGGCACTGAGGTCCTCGAGGAAAGCCAGACCGGCAAGCGCAGCTTCCGCTTCCTGTCCGGCCCGGTCTTCGCCCAGCTGCTGATGGCCGACGAAATCAATCGTGCCAGCCCGCGCACCCAATCGGCGCTCCTGCAAGCGATGCAGGAACAGCACGTCACCGTCGCCGGCACGCGCCATGATTTGCCCAAGCCGTTCCATGTGTTGGCGACGCAGAACCCGCTGGAGCAGGAAGGCACCTATCCGCTGCCGGAAGCACAGCTCGACCGCTTCCTCATGGAAATCGACGTCACCTACCCGGATCGCGACGCCGAACGGAAGATTCTGTTCGAGACCACCGGCTCCGAAGAGACCAAAGCGAAGCCGGCGATGACGGCGGAGGATTTGATGGCGGCGCAGCGGCTGGTGCGGCGGCTGCCCGTCGGCGAATCCGTCGTTGACGCCATCCTGGCTCTGGTGCGCTCGGCGCGGCCCGGTCCTGACGGCGGGGACGCCGCCAAGCTCGTTGCCTGGGGGCCGAGCCCGCGCGCCAGCCAGGCGCTGATGCTGGCCGTGCGCGCCCGCGCGCTGCTCGACGGCCGCCTGGCGCCCTCGATCGACGACGTCATCGATCTCGCCGAGCCCGTGCTCAAGCACCGCATGGCGCTCACCTTCACCGCGCGCGCCGAAGGCGAGACGATCGAAGCCGTGATCGGGCGACTGAAGGCGAGGATCGGTTAAGCGCATGGCGGTCGAGCCCAGGCGCAGCTATCAGGACGGCCCGGCGGTTGGACGTGCGATCGGCGAAGGCCGCACGCTCGCCGCGACGATGCCGCGGTTGATCCTGGAAGCGCGCCGCGTCGCTGCCACCGTCATCCACGGCCTGCACGGCCGCCGCCGCGCCGGACCCGGCGAGAATTTCTGGCAATATCGGCGATTTGTCTCCGGCGAGCCCGCCCACCGTGTCGATTGGCGGCGCTCGGCGCGCGACGATCATCTGTATGTCCGCGAACAGGAATGGGAAGCCGCGCACACAGTATGGATCTGGCCCGACCGGTCGCCGTCGATGGCATTTGCCTCGCCGCTGGTGCGCGACAGCAAGCTTTATCGCACGCTGGTCATCGCGCTGGCGCTCGCCGAGGTCCTGGTCGAAGGCGGCGAGCGTGTCGGCATTCCGGGCCTGATGCGTCCGACCGGCAGCCGCAACGTCATCGAGCGCATGGCGCAAGCGATCGCCCATGATCGCGATGAGCGTCCAAGCCTGCCGGCAAACTTCGCCCCCTCTCCGCTTGCTGAAGTCGTTCTGCTGTCCGATCTGTGGAGCGAGATCGCCGACATCCGGCGCACCATCAAGCAATTGTCCGGCAGCGGTGCGCGCGGCCACATCGTGCAGATCGTCGATCCCGCCGAGGAGACGTTCCCTTACTGGGGCCGCATCGAGTTCGTCGAGCCGGAGGGCGGCGGCCGCATTACCGCAGGGCGCGCCGAAACCTGGCGCGTCGACTACATCGCGCGCGTGCAGCGCCATCGTGCCGAGATCCGCGGCGAAACCGACCGGCTCGGCTGGAGCTTTACGATCCACCGCACGGACCGTCCGGCGAGCGAACTTCTGCTCGCGCTCCATGCGCGCGTGGGCGCAAGCGACAGCACAGTCCGTCCGCTGCCGGCCGCCGAATCCCGGGTAGGCGCATGAT
>DATJYT010000264.1:0-3403 GCA_035499475.1 Xanthobacteraceae bacterium
TGTGAGATTGTGCGGCGGCATTGGCACGCGCTGGTATTTCATTTTGATCTTGGCGGCGAGCGCGGCGACGCTGTCGGCGGTGAAGAAAAAGCCGGCGTCGAAATCGACATGCGGCGGCTGCGGTGTCCAATTTTCGCGGGCGGCCGCGTCGGCATCGAAGATCGCCCAGATCGGGCCGCCGCCGTTGTGGCCGTCGCCGATGCCGGCGAGCGCCGCGTTGATGAAATTGCTCGGATCGTATTTTTGATTCTTGGCGTTGAGATAGCTGTGCGGCTCGTAGGGGTAGGTGCTGCGATAAGTGTTGTAATTGAAGTGGCCCGCGGTCTCGTCATAGAAGCGCTTGCCGAGCATGTTGACGAGGATGGCGTCCTGCCAATCCTTCACCGGCAGCCCGATGGCGCGCGCCTTGTCGAACACCTCGCTGCCGGGATGCCAGCGGACGTTGACATAGCCGTATTGGCAGCCGATGGCGCCCGGCTTGGTGATGCCGGAGCCGAATTCGCCGGTGTAGTTGAACAGGCCCCACAGCGAAGCGCCGACCGCCATGGCGGCCAATTCGCCGCTGGCGTCCTGGTCCGACCACGGCATGCCGGCGAGCCCGCAATATTCCTCGGTCAGCCGCGGGTCGAACATGCGGCGGAAGTTGACGTTGCCGGTCGAGCCGCCGGTGGCGACGATGACGGCCTTGCGGGCGCGGATATTGAGCTTTGTGCCATTGTGATCGACGGCGATGCCGAGCACACGGCCGGAATTTGCCGTCTCGCGGTGGATCGCGGTCATGCGGTGTTCGAGCAGGATATCGACACCGGCCCGGCGCGCCGCGGCTTCAAGCGGCCGCATCAAGCCGGCGCCCGCTCTGATTTCGTCGTCGCCCGGAGCGGCCGGCCCGCCGGTATGGACCATCGGCCAGCCGGAGACGTCAATCTGCATAGTGCGCAACACCGAGACGCCGATCTCATGTCCGACCTTGTTGGGCGGCCGGTCGATGACCTTCACGCCCTTCGCCAACAGCCACTCGAAGGCCGGCACGCTGTTGTCGGCGAAGGCGCGGATGATCTCGCGGTCGTTATAGCGGTAGGGCGGAAAGCCGTTGGTTTCGACCACCGACCAGTCGGTCAAGTCCTGGAAGAACAGATCGGGCGAATCCTCGATGCCGTATTTCTTCTGGTAGCTGGTGCCGCCGCCGAGCGGCAGGTTGCCGCCCGAGGTGATGGCATGGCCGCCGATATGGTTCTGCGCCTCGACGATAATGACGGACGCACCGGCCTCGCGCGCCACGATGGCGGCCGGCATGCCGGTCGCCCCCGAGCCGATCACGACGATATCGGTCTCGCGATTCCACTGAATTGCGGTCATTCCTGCTTGTCCCTCAGTCCCCGCTGCCGAGCGGCGGGAGAGACTAACAGCATTGCGAATTTTGTGTCATGAGGGGCCGCGGCATTGCGGACGAGGGATTATGTCATGGCGGACGTCGTAGCCACGCACCGGCTCACCCACGAGGCGAGCCTCAAGATGCTCGCGGCCGGCGTCGCCAAGGCGAGCGTGCTCGGCTGCAAGGTCTCGCTCGCGGTGGTGGACCAGAGCTGCCGCCTGATCGGCTTCCTGATGATGGATGGCGCGCGGCACTTCTCGATCATCACCACGCAAAGGAAGGCAATCACTGCCGCTTCGCAGCGGCTGCCGACCGGCTACGCGCCGGAGGAGAACGCGCTGAGCATGAGCGTGCGCATGGGCGATTTCACCAATGTGCCGGGCGGCTTTCCGATCGAGGTCGAAGGCGAAGTCATCGGCGCGGTAGCAGCCGGCGGCGCCAAGATCGAGCAGGATGTCGAGGTGGCGAAGGCGGCGCTGGCGGCGCTCGGCCTGTAGCCCGGATGAAGCGAAGCGAAATCCGGGGACGGCCTCGCCGCACCGTCTCGACTTTCGCTTCGCTCAAGCCGGGCTACATCGCTGCAACCGTATTGTTGCCCATAAATACGTATGGTAATGATGCCATATGGTGGCCGAACCAAGCTTCGAATGGGATGAAGCGAAGGAATGGGCCAATCGCGAGAAGCACGGCGTTTCGTTTGCTGAGGCTCAGCGCGCCTTTTTCGATCCGTTCCGCGTCATCGCTGAAGACCTTGAGCACAGCGGCGCAGAGCAGCGTTATTTCTGCTTCGGCAAGGTCGGGAATGGCGTGATGACGGTTCGTTTCACATATCGCCGTGCCCGCATCCGCATATTCGGCGCCGGTTACTGGCGGAAAGGAAGAAGGATCTATGAGCAGCAGAACCGTTAGATACACGGCGGGCGAAATCGGCCGCGTGCGTGTGATCGAGGACTTTTTGCCGTCTCCCGCCGAACTCGTGCCGCGCGAGGATAACGTCAAGGTGACGCTCTCGCTGTCGCGCCGCAGCCTCGATTTCTTCAAGCGCGAGGCCAGGAAGCGGCGCGTGCCTTACCAACGCATGATCCGCGCCTTGGTGGATACCTACGCGGAGAAAAGCGCGAGCGGAAACCGAAAGTGAGTGTGGCGACTGTAGACTGAAGCCCGGATTGAGCGCAGCGAAATCCTGGAAAAGCCTTCGCCGCACCATCCCGGCTTTCGCTTCGTTCAAGCCGGGCTACGTCACGCTCAGTACCCGCGTGTGCGATCCACCGCCTGCGCGAGCGGCGCGCCGGCGCGAAACTCTCGAATCACATTGCAGATGCGCGATGCAACCTCTTCGGGCACGAGCCGGCGCGCGACGTGCGGCATGACCGTGATCTTGGGATGCCGCCACAGCGGGCTGTCCTTCGGCAACGGTTCGACGGGATAGACGTCGAGCGTCGCTGCGCCGAGATGGCCGGAATCGAGCGCCGCGATCAGGTCCGCTTCGACAACGTGATCGCCGCGGCCGAGATTGATGAAGGCGGCGCCCGCCGGCAGCGCTTTGAGCGTTGCGGCGTTGATGATGCCGTACGTTTGCGGCGTCAGCGGCAAGAGGTCGATGAGGATTTCGCTGCGCGCCAGGAAAGCATCGAACTGTTCGCGCCCGCTGAATATCTCGATCTCGCCGTCCGGGCGCGCCTGCCGCACCCAGCCGGCCACTCGAAAGCCGATGGCGGCAAGCGCCTTCGCTGCCGCAAGTCCGACGGAACCCAGGCCCATAATTCCGACCGCGCGCTCACGCGCCGCCTTGATCGGCCGCCTGATCCATTCGCTGCGTTGCTGCGCGCTGAGATAGTCCGGCATGTAGCGGTGATGGCGCAGGACGTGCAGCAAAACGGTCTCGTTCATCATGACATCGCCGTCTGGATCGGCGGTGCGCGCGATCGGCACATTCGGCAGCGTGGAATCGCCCAACAGCGTATCGACGCCCGCGGTCAGCGACAGGATGAGGCGCAAGTTCGGCAGCTTCGCCAGCGCGCCCGCCGGCAT
>DATJYT010000265.1:0-10694 GCA_035499475.1 Xanthobacteraceae bacterium
TCGTGACCGACACCAAGGCCACAGGTTCGACGCCCCTGTAAAAGCCTTTTTCCACCTCTCCCATTGTGGGCAGATATACGGTGCCCTTTCTCAGGTACACGTGACAATGCACGGCAATCTCCTAGAATTCCTTGATGATTACGTTCACCCCAAATGCCTGTGCCCGGGTCCGTGCAGCGTCGATGGCGGAACGTTGCGCCGCTGTCATGCTGCCTTTTGGAATTGCGAGGCTGAGCGCGCGACCGCTGATATTCGCTGGCAGGATTTGAATTGAGCCAAGCACACTGCCGTCGTATGTCGCTACACTGTCGATGTAGGCATTAAGACGATACGTCAGGCGCGCGGCATCCTGATAGGTCGCGGCGTTCAAGTCGATTGATTTGATGCTGGTCGCGATGCCGTTTGAAAAGCTGTCTATGGTTCTGAATGTGGCCGGCAAATCGGCGCCTAGTTGCTCGCTGAAGTAGTTGCCCCGTGCAGCCCAACCGAGTTTCCACGCGGCTGAAGGCAGGAAGCCGCAGATGGACAGCGGCAATGCACGCCAGACACGGATCGTTCACATTCAACGCGGATGCCACCGTCGCTAGCCCCGGCATCAGCCGATCAACGTCAAGTTCGCTTGGATGTTGCCCGTAATCTCGATAGGCACTCCCCAGCAGCCGTTCGATCTCGTGCCGCTCGCGAACGACGAAGCGACTATCTCGCTGCTCAATCAGCGGCGTAGCACCGAGGACCAAACCGTCCGCGCTACAGCAAAGACCGAGATTGTCCTTTCCGCGCTCACTTAGACGCCAGATTTGGATCATCGCTTGATTCGTTCCTCGACAATCAAAACTATACGGCTTTTATTCCCATTTGTCAATGAAACTGTGACGATGTCACAATATTGAAGACCGCGCTTTGGGCATGCCACTGCGGCTTGGCGGGCAAATCGTAAACGCTGAGACACTCGCCGGCGGAGAAATTTAGTTTACAGTTCCTCTCGCCTGGGGGTGGCGGAGGGGGTGGGATTCGAACCCACGATACGGTTTCCCGTATACACGCTTTCCAAGCGTGCGCCTTCAGCCACTCGGCCACCCCTCCGCGGGGAAGGCGCAATATAGCGGCGAGGCTTTTCGATACAACCCGACTATATTCCGCGGTCGAGATGACCCGCAGTTCCCTCCCCGGCTTTCTCGTTGCGCTCGCCGTGTTGCTTGCCGGGCTTGCACTTGCCTTCACGCTGGGGCGCTATCCGGTGAGCGTTGCGGACATGCTCGACGTGCTGGTCTCGCGCCTGACCGGACGTGCCAGCGATGCGCCGCTGGCGGCGCAGGACGTGGTGCTCATGGTGCGCGGGCCGCGAGTCCTGGCGGCAGTCCTGGTCGGCGCGGCGCTCGCCGTTTCCGGCACGGCATTCCAGGGACTGTTCCGCAATCCGCTGGTGTCGCCCGATATCCTTGGCGCCTCTTCGGGCGCTGCACTCGGCGCCGTCGTCGGCATCTACTTTTCGCTCAATGTCATCGGCATTGAGGCGCTCGCCTTTGCCGGCGGCATTGCCGCGGTCGCAGCCGTCTATGCGATCGGCTCAGCCGTGCAGGCGCGCGATCCGATCCTGGTCCTAGTCCTGACCGGTGTCGTCATCGGCGCGCTGCTCGGCTCCTGTGTCGGGCTCGTGAAATATCTCGCCGATCCCTACAACCAGCTTCCGGCCATGACGTTCTGGCTTCTCGGCAGCCTCGCCGCAACCAATGTGGGTGACCTGTTGCCGCTGTTCGGCCCAATCGCGTTTGGCACGCTGGTGTTGATGGCGTTGCGCTGGCGCATGAACGTCATGTCGCTGCCTGAGGAGGAAGCGCGCTCGCTGGGTGTGCCGACCAGCCTATTGCGCTCCGCTATTATTGCGGCGGCAACGCTGGTGACTTCGGCGAGCGTCGCGGCGGCGGGTGTGATCGGCTGGGTCGGACTCGTGGTGCCGCATCTGGCGCGCTCCTTGGTCGGACCCGACTTTGCACGCCTCATCCCCACTGCGGCGATCCTCGGCGGCGGCTTTCTGCTGCTGATCGACACGCTGGCGCGCACGGCGGCGCCGATCGAGATTCCGCTCGGCATTCTCACAGCCTTCATCGGCACGCCGTTCTTCATCTGGCTCCTTGCCAGCGTGCACCGGACCTGGTCGTGACGCTCGAGGGGCGTCAACTCGCCATCGGCTACCGCGACCGCGTCGTCGGGCGCGGTCTCGACGTGGCGCTCGATCGCGGCGAGGTGCTGGCACTGCTCGGCCCTAATGGCAGCGGCAAGACCACGCTGCTGAAGACCTTGCTCGGCCTGATAGCGCCGCTGGCCGGCGAAGTCAGGATCGGCGACCGCTCGCTCGCAAGCTACGGCCTGCGCGAACGCGCACGCCTCATCGCCTATGTGCCGCAGGCTCATGTCGCGACATTCGCCTTCACGGTCGAAGCCGTCGTGCTGATGGGCCGCAGCGCCCATGGCGACCTCCTCAGCCGCCCGACGAAAGCCGACCGCGACGCCGTCATTCACGCGCTCAATCGCTTCGGCATCGGTAAGCTCGCCGCGCGACCCTACACGATGATATCGGGCGGCGAACGACAACTCGTCCTGCTCGCGCGCGCGCTGGCCCAGGAGCCGCAATTCATCGTCCTTGACGAGCCTACGGCGAGCCTCGATTTCGGCAACCAAGGCAAGGTGCTTCAGGAAATCCGCGCCCTTGCCGTCGGGGGTCACGGGGTTCTGTTCACGACGCACGATCCGAATCACGCGCTGCGCGCCGCCAATCGTGCCTACCTCGTTCGCGACGGCTCCCGCCTCGCCGAAGGTGCCGCACGTGATGTGCTGACACGTGACGCGCTTGAACGGCTTTATCGTGCACCGGTCGAGCGACTCGACGACCCCGCGACCGGCGGCAGCGCTTTTCTCCCCGGCTGGGATTTGCCGACGGCGGACCGCAAATCGCCGGACTAGGCCAAGGAACTTTTTACCGGCAACACTGTTGTCTCGGCAGTTGATGACAAGGCGACAGGAGGACGTCATGGGACGCGGGCTATTGCTTTGGCTCCTCGGCATTCCGCTGCCGATTATTCTGCTGATCTGGCTGCTCGGCGGCCTGCACAGCTAAGTTGTTGTCCAGCGACGCGTCGTGATGCAGAGGCCCGGCTCGTCCGGGCCTCTTGCACATCTGCTTTCACCACGGCCTGCGTTCCCCTACATTAGGAACATGGCCTCATCCAACGACGACTATTTGCTTCGCCCCGATCCACTCGACCCTCGCCTCACCGAGCGCGTCAAGGGCATCGACCAGACCGGCGCCGCGATTGAAACCTCGGTGACGGTCGAGCGCGCGCTGACGATCTTTCTCAATGCGCAGGAGATCGTTACGGCGATGACCATCAACGATTATCCCGAATATCTCGCGCTCGGCTATCTGCTCAACCAGAACATGCTCAAGCCCGATGATACCGTCACCGGCGTCGACTACGACGAGGAACTGTCGGTCGTCGTGGTGCGCACCAGGCGCAAGACCAACTACGAGAAAAAGCTGAAAAAAAAGGTGCAGACCTCGGGCTGCGCCCAAGGCACCGTGTTCGGCGACCTGATGGAAGCGCTCGAAAACGTGACGCTGCCGGCCGCAAAGCTGCGCACGTCATGGCTCTATGCGCTCACGCACAAAATCAATACCACGCCGTCGCTCTATCTCGAGGCCGGTGCCATCCACGGCTGCGTGCTTGCGGTCGAAGATCGCCCTCTGGTCTATATGGAAGACGTCGGCCGCCACAACGCCGTCGACAAGATCGCCGGATGGATGTTCAAGCATCGCGTCGGCGCCGCCGACAAGATTTTCTACACCACGGGTCGCCTTACTTCCGAGATGGTGATCAAAACGGTGCGCATGGGCATCCCGATTCTGATCTCGCGCTCCGGCTTCACCGCCTGGGGCGTCGAGCTCGCCCGCAAGGCGAACCTCACGCTGATCGGCCGGGCTCGGGGAAAGCGCTTCGTCGCGCTGGCGGGCGAAGACCGCATCGTGTTCGATCAGGACCTCGCTTATGTCGCGGAGGAGAGCGCCAAGCACCGGCGCAAGGCGGCCGTGCATGACGAGTAGGTGAAAGCGCGCGTGAACTATCCTCCCACTCTCGGCCTCGTGCTTGCCGGCGGCCTCGCGCGGCGCATGGGCGGCGGCGACAAGGCGCGTATCCGGATCGGTGGCGTTACGATTTTGGACCGCGTGCGGGCGCGCATGGCGCCGCAATGCAGCCGCGTGATCATCAACGCCAACGGCGATCCGGCGCGCTTTGCCGACACCGGCCTGATGGTCGTCGCCGACAGCGTGCCGGATTTTGCCGGTCCGCTTGCCGGCATCCTCGCCGGACTTGACTGGGCCGCCGCGAACATGCCGGGCGTTGCGTGGCTGGCCAGCGTGCCGGGTGACTGCCCGTTCCTGCCGGAGAATCTCGTGGCGCGTCTGCACGAAGCCCGCATCGCGGCCAGTACGCCGCTCGCTTACGCACGGTCGGGCGAATGGCGGCACCCGGTCGTCGGACTGTGGGCGGCGAGGTTGCGCGAGGACTTGCGGCACGCCCTGGTGAACGAAAATCTGCACAAGATCGAACTATGGACCGCGCGTCATGGCGTCGGCATCGCCGACTGGCCCGATACGCCGGTTGATCCCTTCTTCAACGTGAACACCCCTGACGACGCACGGCGCGCCCAAGCGCTCGCCGCCGAATTTCCGAATGTTTAGCCGACTATTCGCGCCGCATCGTCGGCAGCCAAGGGACGGCCGCTCGCCGGTCGGCCTCGAAGCGCTCGATCTGATCACGATAGGAAAGCGTGACGTCAATGTCGTCGATGCCGCGGAGAAGTCTGTCTTTGCGCAGCGCGCTGATGTTGAAGGCGTGCACGCTGCGGTCCGGCGCAACCAGCATTTGGTTCGGCAGGTCGATCGTTATCGGCGCGCCGGGGCGCTCGCTCAATTGCCGCCACAGATCCTGAATGACGACTTCGGAAAACGTGATGGCGAGAATCCCGTTCTGGATGCAGTTCACCTGAAAAATCTCGCCAAAGCTCGGTCCGACCAGAGCCCGCAGGCCGAAATCCATCACCGCGAAAGCGGCGCCCTCGCGCGACGAGCCGCAGCCGAAATCCCGTCCGGTGACGAGAATCTTGGCGCCGCGATAAGCCGGCTTGTTGAGAACGAAATCAGGCCGCGGCCGCCCTCCTTCTTCAAAGCGGAGATCATAGAGGAACGCCTCGCCGTAATCGTGACCCGGGCGGCGATGACGGCGCATATAGCGGCCGGGCAAAATCATGCCGGTATCGACGCTTGCGATTTCGAGTGGAGCCGCGACCGCGGTCAGGACCGTGAACGGAAGCATCAAGCGAATCCGCGATGTCAGGTCAGCCGCCGCACGTCAGCGAGCCGCCCGAAGACTGCTGCGGCGGCGACCATGGCCGGACTCATGATGTGCGTCAGCGCGCCGCGCCCCTGGCGGCCTTCATAGTTGCGATTTGTCGTGGAAGCGCAGCGCTCGCCCGGTGCGACGAGTTCCCCATTGGAGCCGTTGCACATGGAGCATCCGGAATCCCGCCATTCGAGGCCGGCCTCGATGAAAATTCGGTCAAGCCCTTCCGCCTCGGCCTGCCGCTTCACGCCGCTCGAACCTGGCGAGACCATGCCAGGAACGATTGCGCGGCGTCCCTTAAGGACTTGCGCGGCGGCGCGTAGATCCTCGATGCGGCTGTTGGTGCACGATCCGATGAACACGCGGTCGATGGCAATCTCCTCGAGCGGGATTGCGCCGGGAAGTTTCATGTAGTCGAGAGCGCGCTCGACATGCCGTCGGCGTTCGGCGTCGCCGATGTCGGCGGGGTCCGGAACCGCATCCGTGACGGGGGCGCAGTCTTCCGGGCTCGTCCCCCAACTCACCATCGGCGCCAAAGTGGCGGCCTCGAAGCGAAGCTCACGATCGAAAACCGCCTCGGCATCCGTCGGGAATCTCTTCCAATAGGCCAGAGCCCTGTCCCAGTCCGAGTCTTTGGGCGCGTTCGTGCGGCCGGCCAGGAACTGATAGGTCGTGTCGTCGGGCCCGACCATGCCGATGCGCGCGCCGGCTTCGATCGACATGTTGCACATGGTCAGCCGACCTTCCATTGACATGGCGCGGATCGTCGAGCCGGCATATTCGACTGCATGGCCGGTCGCGCCGCCGACACCGATTTCCCTGATGATCGACAGGATGACATCCTTCGCCGTCACCGCCTTGGGCAACGCCCCGTCAATGGAAATGCGCATCGTTTTCGGCTTCTGGAGCCACACCGTCTGCGTCGCGACGACGTGGCGTAACTGATTGCCGCCGCCGATCGGCACCGCGAGCGCGCCAAGCGCACCGTTGGTCGCGGTATGCGAATCGTTGCACGTGATCAGCATGCCTGGCTGGGATATTCCGAGTTCAGGCGCGATCACGTGGGCAATGCCCTGATCGCGATGATACCAACCCACGTGCGGCAGTTTGAAATCCTTGGAATTCTCGTCGAGCATTTCGACGACGCGGCGGATCTCGGGATTGGCCATGCCGTCCGTGCCGCGCTCGCGATTGACCGTCGGCAAGTAGTGATCCGTTACCGCGAGATGCTGTTGCGGGCAACGGGATTGACGCCCCTCCATGCGCAGTTGATCGAAGGCGAGGAAAGACTGGCCCTCGTTGATCAGGTTGAAGTCGACGTAAAGGAGCTCTTCACCTTGCGGCGACACCACAATCACATGGTCGGACCAGATCTTCTCGAACAGTGTGCGTGGGGCGCTCATTGGAGCATTCCGAGTTCCTTTAGCACGGCACGGTTCTCGTCATAATCACGCTGCATCCACTTGGCTGCCTCGGGGTAGCGGATGGGAACCAACGTCCAGAAATTCAGATCGAGATCGCGCTTGAAGTCCGCATCCACCATGACCTTGTCGAGCGCCTTCATCCAAAACGTGATCTGCTCCGGGGTCCACCCGTTCGGCGCGACAACGGTGTAGGAATTCGCTGTCACGACATCGAGGCCCTGCTCGCGCAATGTCGGATATTTGGCCAATTCGCCTGGGAGCCGCTCAGGCGATGCGATGCCGAGCATACGAATTTTGCCGCCCTGAAGGAGAGGCATGGCGCTGCCGATGCTGGTCTCGCCGACATCGATGTGACCACCCGCGGCCTGCGCGGCGACATCGGAACCGGAATCGAACACCACTGTCACCAGTTTGCCTGGCGGAGCGCCGACCGCCTTGCCAACATTGACGACCGAGACGTGAAGCGGCGTGCCGAGCCCGACCGGAAATGCGAATGTCACTGAAGCCGGGTCGTCCTTCAGCCGATTGCGCACGTCCACCATGCTTTTGAGCGGGGAGTCGACGTTGGTGAAATAGCACTGATAGGCGTCGAACAGCTTCACCAGCGGCGTCAGGTGCTTGTTCAGATCGGACCCCTTGCGGGCGATGGCATTGATGAAGCTGCCGGACGCGAGACCAATTTCATTGGGGTCGCCGACCTTTCGCGAAAGATCGGTCATGGCAATCATTTGCGCCGCGCCCGGCCGATTGATCACCGTCATGGAATCAACCAGATGCTCCTTCGTGAGCACTCGCTGGATGGCGCGCGCGATCCGGTCGTTCTCGCCGCCCGCGCCAGCACCGACAAAAAACTCAACGTTGCCCGTGGGCTTCCATTCACCCGCGTTCTGTTGGGCTTGCGCGCCGCTCGCGCCGCACAATGCAATGAAAACCGTCACGAGCGCCGTCGCCTGTCTGTTCCGCATAGGCTCCTCCCAACTTCCAACCCGTCGGCGCTCTGCCAACCGTCTTCACATCTGGTTGTAGATTAGCGTCGGCAGGATCAACCCACCAGCGACGCATAGGACAGGAAACCAATTGTCGCACCCGGCTCGACCGCGGTCACGTCCTCAGTCAATTCGGCGAGGCCATCGGTCTGCGTCAGCGAGGTCAGAACACCGGCGCCATCCTGCTCGTGCTTGACGGCCTCGATGACACCATCGGCTGCAGCGCGCAATGCAACGCGAAGGTATTCGCGCCGGCCCCCACGTTTCCTGTAAGAGAACGCTGCTCGCGCCGGCAGCGCCGTCAATGGCTCCGGCAGCGCGCCGGAAAGGCGCAGCAACAACGGCCGCACCACCCGCACGAAAGTCACGAAGACCGCCACTGGATTGCCCGGAAGGCCGACAAACGCTGCACCATCGCCGTTTTTTCCGGCGCGAATAACGCCCATCGCCACCGGTCGGCCCGGCTTTATGGCGACCCGCCAGAACACGAGTCGGCCGATGCTTTCGATCGCCATGCGGACGTAATCGGCTTCTCCGGTGGAAACGCCGCCGGACGTCAACACCAGATCATGTTCGGCAGCAGCAGCCCTGATCGCGTCGGCGAGTTCCTTCGGATCGTCGCTAAGTATACCGAGATCGGTCACTTCGGCACCGAAGCGAGCAATCAAGCCGGACAGGAGATAGCGATTGGAATCGTAGAGCGCGGCGCCCGGCAGCCGCGACCCCGGCTCGACGATCTCGTCGCCGGTCGAAAACAGTGCCACCCGTACACGCCTCTGCACTGAAAGCGAGACCAGTCCTAGCGCCGCGGCGAGGGCGACGTCTTGCACCGACAACCGCCGGCCGGCTGGCAACGCCACCGACCCAGCACGCATGTCCTCACCGGCAAGCCGTCGGTTGGCCCCGCGCTTCAATCCGGGCGGCACGATGACCGTTTCGCCGTCGACGCGGCAATCCTCCTGCATGAAGACGGTGTCAGCACCCGACGGCATCGGTGCGCCGGTAAAGATGCGGATGGCCTCGCCTGCCTTAAGTGCGCGCGTCGCAGCGCGTCCGGCCGTGATCCGGTCGACGGTTTTCAGACGCTTCTCATGATCTGCATCGAGATCGGCGGCGCGCACCGCATAACCGTCGACCGCCGAATTGTCGAACGGCGGCACATTCACCGGTGCGACCACATCCGCTGCAAGGACCCGCCCGGCGGCTTGGCGCAACGGCACCGTCTCGCCTCCGCCGACCGGCGATACCCGCTCGACAATCAATCGCTCGGCCTCGGCGACCGGCAGCAGCGGTCCGTTGAAGGCAAAGCAATCGTCGCTGAGCTGCGCCATCAGGCGTCACCGTGGGACGGGCCGATCTGGTCGAGCGGCAGCGCCTCAGCCTCGAAAACGTTGGCGATGCCATCGGTATCGTCGAGCATCAGCACCGGAAGTTGCGCCTGCGCCAGTGGCGCATCGGTGGCGATGGCGACAATGCAATTGTCGTCAGGATGAAGAAGCGGCATGCCCACAGCGGCGCGGTAGACTTCGAGCTTGGGATGAGCGTGGCGCTTGAAGCCCTCGACAATCACGAGATCGACCGGACTGAGCTTCGCCAAGACTTCGCCAAGTGGAGGCTCCGGCTCCTTACCGAGCTCATGAACGATGGCCCAACGCCGGCTCGAGACGATCGCGACTTCGCTGGCGCCGGCCTGCCTGTGCAGCCAAGAATCTTTGCCCGGCTGATCGGTGTCGAAATCGTGGTGTGCATGCTTGACGGTTGCGACTTTGAGGCCGCGCCGGGTCAGCACCGGTATCACGCTGGTGACCAGCGTGGTCTTACCGGAGCCGCTCCAGCCGGCGAGGCCGATGATGCGCATAGAGTCTATTTAATATCATTCGCCGCTCGGCTCCATGCCAAGCGCTCTAATTCTGCCGCGCGTTGTTTCATCGCGAAGCGCCCCCAGAAAAGCCTCAACAGCGGGCCGCGTGCGGCGCGCTTCGACCAGCAGGAAATCGTAGTGCTCGGGCGCGATCGGAAGGAACGAAAGGCCGTACATCCGCGCCACCGGCTCGATGGCGACACCCCAGTCCGCGCGTTTTTGCGCGATCGCCGCCGCGACCGCGTTATGGGAACGTGGCTGGTTGGCATAGCCCGCCGGTCGCACTCCTCTGAGCACACTATCGACCAGAACCCGGGTGCCGGACCCCGCATTGCGATTGACCATGAGGCAGCCGGGATCGGCGAGTGCGGCCTTGAGGGCGGCGTCGGTTGTGCCGCCCTCAAAACGTCTGTCTCCCGACCGAAACACGAAACCTTGCATCCGCCGCCAACCAGGCACCAATGCAAGGCCGGGCGCCAGGAGGTGCTTGTTGTAGAGTCCGGTCGCCGGATCGACGAGGTGAACCGGCGCGACGTCGCATTCGCCGCGGCTCGCGGCGGCAACCCCACCGAGACTGCCCACCGCAATGGTGCGCGCGCTGAAGCCGCGCTCGGCCAGCACCCCCACCACGACATCGAGCGCGACATCATGGCTGCCCATGATGACAAGGTCGGGCGCCCGCGCCGTCTCGCTGATCAGCGTGACGACGGCCATGGTTTCGGCATCGAGTGCCGAGGCGAGCGCGTCGATCGACAAGAAGCCGTCGGCTTGCGAGAACGCGGTCACCGCGCCCGAGCCTTTGCTGGTGGGAAACGCGATCGGCCCCTCCTCGCCTACGACCAGCGAAACCAGAACGAATTCCTCGCGGCCCAATTCCGAACCGATCCGCACAGGCACGCGCGCGCTCATGGTTTTTGCTGCCTCGGGCGGCAGTCCGGCCCTGGCGCGTATTACGGGCGCCACGAACGTGTGAAATGTGAAGATTGCCGAAGTCGGGAAGCCGGGGAGGACGACGAGCGGCTTG
>DATJYT010000266.1:0-6956 GCA_035499475.1 Xanthobacteraceae bacterium
CGAATGCTTGCCGACGCCGGAATGCGCCCGGCGGCGATGTACCGCGGAGAAAGCATGTCCGACCTGAAACTCAGTCTCGCCATCACCAGCAATCCGCGAACTCGGCCGATCATTAGCGGACGCATCAAAGCTGACGGCATTGATTTCACCAAGAGCGTCCTCGGCCCGGCGGAAATTTTCTGGCGGCAACTCAGCTTCGCCGAGTTCGACGTCTCCGAAATGTCGATGTCGGAGCTGATGATGATCCGGGCCCGGGGCGACGACCGCTTTGTCGGTATCCCGGTGTTCACGACGCGGCGCTTCTATCATACCGGCATCTTCGTGCGTAAGAACGCCAAGATCGATAGTCCCGCCGATCTCAAAGGCAAGCGCGTCGGCGTGCCCGAATACATCCAGACCTCGGCGCTGTGGACCCGCGGCGTTCTCGACAGCGAATTTGGCGTTGCGCCCAAAGACATGACGTTCTTCATGGAGCGCCTGCCGGCGCGCAGTCATGCCGGCGCCATGAATTTCAAGACGCCGCCGGGCGTCACCATCAATGCGATCCCGCCGGAGAACAGCATCGGCTCGATGATGCTGACAGGCGAGCTCGACGCTTGCATGTCCTACAACCGCAACCAGGGCCTGATCGACCGCAGCGCCGCCGATCTTGAACATCATCCCGACATCAGGCCGCTGTTCCCGGACTCCGCCGCCGAAGCGATCCGCTATTACAAGAAAACCGGCATCTATCCGATCAATCACGGCATGGTCGTTAAACGCACGGTTTTTGAGCACAATCCCTGGGTAGTGCTCAATATCCTCAAAGCGTTCAATGAGGCCAACCGCATCGCCGAGGAGGAGCGGCGCGACCATGTCGCCTATCATCTCGAAACCGGCCTCGTGCCAGGCGAATATCGCAAGGCCCTGGCGACGCAGATCGTTGCGTATGGCCTCAAGGCCAATCGGGCGGTACTTGAAACGGCAGCGAAGTATTCCAACCAGCAGGGCCTCACCCCACGGGTCATGTCGATGGACGAACTGTTCGCGTCGAATGTGCTCGAATCATAAGCAACAGCAGTCCTGACCACGGCAGAGGCCGGGGGGCGCGCGATCAACACGAGAATTCCCCGGCACGACAACGAGAATCCCATGTACGCGGTTTTGAGGATAGTCGTCACGGCGCTGACATTCGTCGCAACGGCATCGCCGCTTTTGGCGCAGACTTCGCCGCCGCCGATCGTCAAAGTGGATGGACTCCGCCAGATCTCCCCCCACATCCACATCATCCCCGACAACAGCGTTCCGGCGGTACCCAACGTCGGCTTTGTCGTCGGCGATCGCGCCACGCTCGTGATCGACACCGGCCTCGGTCCTGCCAACGGCGCGGCAGTCTACGAAGTGGCAAAAAAGCTCGCGGGCACGAAAGCGCTCTATCTTGTCACCACACACGTTCATCCCGAACATGACCTCGGCGCCCAGGCCTTTCCCGACACCACCAAGCTGATCCGCTCGACCAGCGAGGTGAAGGATATCGCGGAGTTTGGGTTGGAACTCGCCAACGACTTCGCCAAGCGTTCCGCAATCCGTGCTGAACTGCTCAAGGGCGCCGATTTCCGCAAAGCCGACATCACATTCGAGCACGACTACGATCTCGATCTCGGCGGCGTACAGGCAAAGCTCACGGCCATGGGGCCAAATCATACCGGCGGCGACACGATCATCTGGATCGAGTCCGATCGCGTGCTGTTTGCGGGCGATCTCGCGATGCGGGCTCAACCGGCCTTCGCCAGCCCTCATTCGAGCCTTCGACAGTGGCTGGCGAGCCTCGACAAGCTGGAGGCGCTCAACCCCGTCATCATCGTGCCGAGCCACGGCCCGACCGGCGACGGCACCGGCTTCATCACCGGCTACCGCGCTTATCTGACGGAAGTGCGCGACCGCACCGACGCTGAAAAGCGGGCTGGCCGAAGCGTCGACCAAGCCATCGAGGCAGTCACCGCGGCCTTCGGCGAGCGTGCCCCGGACAAGGCGCGCCTCGCCGGCGCGATCAAGGTGGCTTACGCCGAAGCGCCGTAACGACACGCTCATCATCAATTTCGAAACCGCCAAGACGCAAGCGCGTCGGCAATTCCTAGATTGATCCCCGGCCGCTCGACCGAAATGTGTCTCGGCGCCACGCCATGGCCCGCCGCAGCTTGGCCCCGATCTTGCACTGCTACGCTCGCATCGTTTGGCGGAACCTCGAAGCAGTCCGCCGCGCGGTCGGCCGTCGATGAATGTTTGCACCGCGGCGCTGCTTTTTCCACGCAGGAGCGTGACCTATGGCGATGAAACGGCGAGAATTTCTCAAGGCGGCATCGGCCGGACTGGCCGGCCTTGCGGCTCCCAGCATCGCGCGGGCGCAATCGTCGGGCGACACGCTCGTCGTCATTTCGGAATCCGGCGCCAACAGCGTCGACCCGCACACGCCGGGCGCCAACCGCGGCTCTTATGAGGTGGCCTGGAATTGTTACGATCGCCTGCTGTCGCTGCAGATTGAAAAGGACGAGAACGGCGTCGACCATGCCAACGCCACCAAGCCTGCCCCCGAGCTCGCCGAAGAATGGGATGACAGCGGCCACTCCGTCACGTTCAAGCTGCGGCGGAACGCCACGTTTCACGACGGCACGCCGGTCACGGCGCAGGACGTCAAATGGTCGCTCGATCGCGCGATCGCAGCGGGCGGCAATCCCAAGTTCCAGTTGAGCACCGGGTCGCTCACAAGTCCGGAACAGTCCGTCGTCGTCGACGACCATACGTTCCGCATCGACTACGATCGCTTCGACCGTCAGTTGCTGCCGAATCTCGCCTTCAGCGTCCCTAACATTCTCAATTCCGAGCTCATCAAGAAAAACGCGACGGCAAGCGATCCCTGGGGCTTGGATTGGTCCAAAACCAATCTGGCCGGCGGCGGCGCCTACAAGATCGTCAGTCAGACGCCGGATACGATCAGCTATGTGCGTTTCGACAATTGGAAGTCCGGCTCGCTGCCGAAAATGGAGCGCGTGGTCTGGCGTGTCGTGCCGTCCGCGTCGACGCGGCGCGCGCTGCTCGAGCGCGGCGACGTCGATGTCTCGAACGAATTTCCGCCCAAGGACATCGTCGAGATGAAGCAGGAAGGCAAAGTCAATGTCGTCGCAACGCCGATCGACAATGCCGTGCAGTTCGTCGTCATGAACGAGAAAATGAAGCCCTTCGACGACGTCCGGGTTCGCCGCGCCATCGCTTATGCGATCCCCTATCAGAAGATCATGGACGTGGCGCTTTACAACCAGGCTCGCCCGCTGTTCGGCGGATCGGAAGAGGTCAAGGACGCGACATGGCCGCAGCGCTCGCCCTACGATACCGACTTGGCGAAAGCGAAAGCGCTGCTTGACGAAGCTGGCTTGGCCGAAGGATTCGAGACCACCTTCTCGTTCGACGCCGGCAGCGCCGGCATTCTCGAACCGATGAGCGTGCTGATTCAGGAAAGCCTGGGCCGGATCGGCGTCAAGGTGACGCTCGACAAGATTCCCGGGGCCAATTGGCGCTCCAGCTTTACCAGCAGGAAATTGCCGTTCCTCACCAATCTTTTCGCCGGTTGGCTCAATTATCCCAATTATTATTTCGAGATGGCGCTCGGCAAGACCTCGATCTTCAATTCCGGCGATTACGACAACACATCGATGATGGCGATGGTTCACGATTCGCGTTTCGAGCGCGATCCCGCGAAATACGACGAGACCGTCAAAAAGTTCATCAAGATCGCATTCGACGACGTCGCCAACGTCCCGGTCTATCAGCCGTATAGTTATCTCGCCATGCAAAAGCGGATCAGCGGCTACCGCTACTGGTTTCACCGGCAGATGGATTATCGGACGCTGGTGAAGCAAGCATAACGTAGGGGCGGGGTTTAAATCCGCCCTTACGACGAACGCGCATTGCGCCAATCATTGCCTGCACCGCGATTTACCGCTACACGCCGTCGTGCGGAACGAAAACGGCGGATTACGCTTCGCTAGTCCGCCTACGCGCGATGCTCACGGTCCAAGCGCAGAATACGGGAGGCAGCATGGCGTTTTCGAGCTGGCGCGGCACCGTCGGCATCGTGCGGCCGACGCTGCGCACGGGCGGATTTGAGGATTTGATCCGCATGCTGCCGGACGGCATCGGCGTCATTCCGCTCATCCTCAACGTGCGGCGCGGTGCGGTCGAGGAATTCAAGTCGGCAATCGCCGGTTACGAGGAGAAGGTCGCCGAGCTTGCCGAGGCCGGCGTCGACGTCATCAACCCGTCCGGTGCACCACCCTTCATGGTGCTCGGCTACGACAACGAGCAGGCGCTGATCCGGCAGTGGCAGGACAAGTACGGCACCCGCATCTTTACCTCCGGCACCAGCCATATCGACGCCATGCGCGCGCTGAAGGTGCGCCGGTTCATCGGCGCCACCTATTTCCGCGGCGACATCAACCGCATATACGCGAAATATTTCAACGACGCCGGCTTCGACTGCCTCACCATGGCGGGGATGGACGTCGATTTCGACAAGGCGCAGGAACTGTCGAGCTTCGAGGTCTATCGCTTCGTCAAAGCCGAGTTCCTGGCGCACCGCGGCGCCGAGGCGATCTACATGCTCGGCCCGGCTTGGCGCACCCTCGACATCGTCGAAATGCTGGAGCAGGACCTCGGCGTGCCGGTGGTCCACGCCATCCCGGCGCAGTGTTGGGACATTCAGCGCCATCTCAACGTGCGCCAGCCGGTTGAGGGTTTTGGCCGCCTGATGGCGGAAATGCCCGACGGACCGACCATGGCGGTGACGCGAACGGTGCGCGGCCGCAAAGTAAACGGACAGAGGAAGAAATAATGCCATGGCGGCTCATGCTGATTGGCCTCGCGGCGATGGTCGCGCCGCTCGCCCCGCTGCACGCCGAAGACTTCTATCAGGGCAAGCAGATCACCATCGTCGTCGGCTTCAGCGCCGGCGGCACCTATGACGCGACGGCGCGGCTGTTTGCGCGCTTTCTCGGCAAGCATCTTGCCGGCAATCCGACCGTCATCGTGCGCAACCAACCCGGCGCCGGCAGCCTGGTGGCGACGACCAATCTCTTCAACACCGCGCCGCGCGACGGCACGACGCTGGGCGTCATCGGGGGCGGCACGGTGCTCGAGCCTCTGCTCGGCAATCCGCAGGCGAAATACGACGCACGGCAATTTGCCTGGATCGGCGGCCGCTCACGCGACAATTTCCTCTGCGTCGTCTGGCATACGGTGCCGGTCAACACCATCGCGGACGTGATGGAGCGGCAAACCGTGGTCGGCGCTACCGGACCCGGTTCGCGCACCGTCACTTATCCGCAAGCGCTCAACGACCTCGCCGGCACCAAATTCAAGATCGTTTCCGGCTATCCCGGCGGCAATGAGATCACGCTGGCGCTCGAAAAGGGCGAGGTCGAAGGCTACTGCGGCTGGGCCATCGGCAGCATCAGGCAGCGGGCGCCGCAATGGCTCAAGGACGGCACGCTGAAAGTGCTGGCGCAATTCACCCTCGGCAAACCCGATCTGCCCGACATTCCGCTCGCAGCCGCGTTGCCGAAATCGCCGGAAGGCCGCCAAGCGATTGAAATGCTGTCACTCGATTCCGTCCTCGCCTGGCCGCTGATGGCGCCGCCGGGCCTTCCGGCCGAGCGGGTCAACGAGTTGCGAGCGGCTTTCGACGCCATGATGGCCGATCCCGAACTTCGCAGCGCCGCCGCGCAGCAGAACCTCGACGTCGATCCGGTGCGAGGCGGCGAGATGCAGTCGCTGATCGCGCGGCTCTATGACGCTCCGGCATCGGTGGTCGACCTCGTGCGCAGGATCAACGCCGCACAGTAGGCTGTCATCTTCCAAAGACATTGCTGTAATATCGGCTGCGACAAGCAAGGAGCAATGACGTGCTGGCGCCTACCGCATCGATGAAAGATCGCATTGCCATGTATAATGACAATGCACTCAAGATCGGCCTGTTCGGCGCCAACTGCTCGTCGGGCCGATCCGCCACGACGGTGCCGGAGCGCTGGTCGGCGAGTTGGCCCGATTGTCTCGCGCTCGCCCGCCTCGGCGATGCAGCCGGCATCGACTTCATGCTGCCGATCGCGCGCTGGAAGGGCTACGGCGGCGAAACCGATTTTCACGGCCGCACACTGGAGACGATCACCTGGGCGGTCGGGCTCCTCGGCGCGACCAAGCACATGACTGTGTTCGGCACCGTCCACGCGCCGCTGTTCCATCCGCTGATTGCCGCCAAGGAATTCGTCACTGCCGACCACATCGGCGAAGGCCGCGTCGGCGTCAACATCGTGGTCGGCTGGAACGAGGGCGAATTCGACATGTTTGGCGTCAAGCAGCGCGATCACGATGCGCGCTACGACTATGCGCAGGAATGGGTCGACGTCGTCATGCAGGCGTGGACGCGCGACGGCACCTTCGATTACGACGGCAAATTCCTTCAGCTCAAGGCCGCGCGCGCCTATCCCAAGCCGTTCGGCGACACGCGGCCGCTGATGATGAACGCGGGATCCTCCGGCGCCGGGCAGGCTTTCGCCCTGCGCAATTGCGACGCATTTTTCGTCGCGACCGCCGGATCACGCACCTCGCTCGCGGGCAACGCCACCAAGGTGAATGAGGCCAAGAGCGCCGCCCGCGAGCTCGGCCGCGACATCGAGATCTTCACCGTCGGTCAGGTATTCTGCCGCCCGACGCAGAAGGAAGCCGAGGACTATTACCACTACGTCAATATCGATCACGCCGACTGGGGCGCCATCGACGGCATGCTTAAGAACCGCAACATCACGCCGCAGAACAATTCGGCGGAAGAGTACGAAACCAAGCGCCGCTATTTCGCCGCCAACGCGGTGGGCGGCTATCCGTTCATCGGCACGCCCGACCACGTCGCCGAAGAACTCGAAATCATCAGC
>DATJYT010000267.1:0-2047 GCA_035499475.1 Xanthobacteraceae bacterium
TGATATTCGCAAAATTAAAACACGGGGCAACACTGCGGTTGAAGCGACGAGCGAATGACCGCACCTGTGGCACTTTTGTGCCACAGACGGAAATTCGCGATCAACTTCAATAGCGTCGCTATCGCTCGGTAGGCTTGACGCCTAATCTACGGATGTTTGTGGGTTGGCGCGAGCGGCCGTCTAATGGGTATGGTGAAGGCGCGCGTTTTGGCTGTTGTGAGTCTCTACTTAGCCGCTGCCGGTTTCGGCATCGGCTTTGGAGACGCTCAGGCCGACACGCTCGAATGGGCCCTCGTGCAGGCCTATCAAAACAATCCGTCGCTCAACGCGCAGCGCGCGTCGCTGCGGGCCACCGACGAGAACGTGCCGCAAGCGCTGTCGGGCTATCGGCCCAAGATCACGGTTACGGCCAACGGCGGCTACGATTATTCGTCGACGCTGTCGCATCAGGTTTCGCAGCAGGTTTTTCCCAACGCGGTTTCGTACACCAACTTTGCCGAGCCGTTCGTGCAGCGCGGTGTCGCTGCGAGCGCGACGCAGACGCTGTTCAACGGCAATCAAACCGCCAACCGCGTGCGGCAGGCCGAGAGCCAGGTGATGGGCGCGCGCGAGACGCTGCGCGTCACCGAGCAGCAGGTGCTGCTCGATGCCGCCACGGCGTACATGAACCTGCTGCGCGACGAGGCGATCCTCGAGCTCAACCGGCGCAACGTCGAGGTGCTGACCGAGCAGCTCAAGCAGACCCGCGACCGCTTCAACGTCGGCGAGGTGACGCGCACCGACGTGGCGCAGGCCGAATCGCGGCTCGCCGCCGGCCGTGGGCAATTGCTCAACGCGCAGTCGAATTACGTCACCTCGGTCGCCAATTATCGCCGCGTCATCGGCGTCGATCCCGGCAAGCTCGCCCCCGGCACGCCGGTCGACCGGCTGTCGCCGCCGGTGCTGCCGCGCGCCATCGTCGAGGGCGAGCAGCAAAGCCCGTCGGTGATGGCGGCGATGTACGGCGTCGACGTCGCCGAGCTTGCCGTCAAGGTCAGCGAAGGCGCGCTCTATCCGAACCTGGCGGTGGCGGCGACCGCATCGAAAAACTGGGACTCCACCGCGCTCACCAACAAGCAGACGCTCGCTTCCATCGTCGGTACGCTGACGGTGCCGCTGTACCAGGGCGGCACCGAGTTCTCGACCATCCGGCAGAACAAGGAAACGCTGGGCCAGCAGCGGCTCAATCTCGACGTCAACCGCGACCAGGCCCGCGCCACGGTGGTGCAGAGCTGGGGCCAGCTCGACGCCGCCAAGGCCGAGATCGAATCGACCACCGCGCAGGTCAACGCCGCCGAGATCGCGCTTAACGGCGTGCGCGAGGAGGCTCGCGTCGGCCAGCGCACCACGCTCGACGTGCTCAACGCCCAGCAGGAACTGGTCAATGCCCGCGTCGCGCTGGTGACCGCCCAGCACGACCGGGTGGTGGCGTCCTATACGCTGCTGGCTTCGGTCGGCGGGCTCTCGATGCAGCGGCTCGGCCTCAATGTCACGATCTACGATCCGCAAGTGCACTATCAACAGGTGCGCGACGCCTGGATCGGCATCCGGACCCCCGACGGCCGCTAGAGGCGTGGCCGGGCGGTGCGGCGCCATAGCCGCAACAGCATGTGCATAAATCCTTGTTTGCCTTCGAGTCTCCCCATGACATACTTGGTTGGAGCGTTTCATACTTGCTCCCGATGATTCGCCGTCCGCGCCGACCGAAAGCAACAGTGTCGCTGCGGTAGGCGCACTGGGGGACGACGGCGAGCAGGCGAGGATGGGCGCATGACGCAAGCGGCGAAATCGCAAGAACCGTCGATGGAGGAAATTCTCGCCTCCATCCGCCGTATCATCGCCGACGACGACGCCAGCAAGACCGCGCAGCGCCCGGCGGAACCGCCCAAGCCGGCTGCCGCTGCGCCCGCGCCGGCTGCCCGTCCTGCCCCGCCGCCGCGCGCGCCGGCGCCGCCGGAACCAAGCCCCATGGACGCCGCGCCTGCCGAGCCGGAGCCAGAGCCGGCCG
>DATJYT010000268.1:0-3002 GCA_035499475.1 Xanthobacteraceae bacterium
CACGCGCCTGCGCACGAGCGAGGCGACCTACAACAAGGACCTCGGGCAATTCATCTTGCCGTACGATGCAGTGCGCCAAGCCAGCGATCCCGACGCGCTGCTGCTCGGATTCTTGCAGGAAACCTACGCGGCCGCCGCCGACCTTGCGAAATGGGATCGCAAAGCGCTCGAGCGTCATCCATAGGAGTGCCCGAAGGCGCGAAGCGCCGCGCCCGCGCTGTCCAATTTTCTAATCGCCCGGCTCGCCCGCAACCACGTACGACCACAACGCCTCGATGTCGTCGGGTTTGAGGACATCCTCCCACGAGGGCATTCTATTCTTGCCGTAGGTGACGGAATCGACGAACCGCGCGTGCGCGTCGTGCGGAAACTCCTTCAGATTGATCGCCCATTGCGGATCGCGCATATGGGCGCCGTGGCAGGTCGCGCAATTCTGCGCGAACAGCGCCGCGCCCCTGGCGATCTGCTCGGGCGGAAACTCGGCGTCCTGCGCACTGGCGGCGGACCATAACAACGCGACGCCAAGACCTATCGCGGCGCTCACATTTACCTTCGACAACTGCGTCGCTCACTCCGGCATCAGCGCAAAGGTCCAGGCCGAGCCGCCGGTCGGCGTGCCGTCCGCAACTTTCATCGCGCGGTTGAGGACGCCGCCGATTCCCGACAGCACCGTCACGTATTGCCGGCCGTTATGCGTATAGGTGATCGGCGGCGAATTGATGCCGGAACTGGTCTTGAACTTCCACAGCGTCTCGCCGGTCGCCTGGTCGAGCGCGATGAAGTCGCCGTTGAGCTTGCCGGTGAACAACAAGCCGCCGTCGGTCGCCAGCATGCCGGCCGACAGCACCGTGCCGGTCACCGGCACCTTCCACACCGCCTGGCCGGTGAGCGGATTGAACGCCATGTGATAGCCCCACGGCTCGCCGACCGGCGGCGCGCGGAAGCTCGTTTCGACGCCGGTTGAGCCCTGGCCGAGCACGAAATCGACCTTGGTGTATTTCAAGATGCGGGGAATCTCCCAGGAGTTGAGATAGACGAGCCCGGTCTTCGGATTGAACGCCGCCAGCGCCGCGTTCATGCCGCGCGACGGCCAGATCTCCACCGTCTCGCCCTTGATGGCGCGGTCGTAGACGTCGGTGACGACCGGGCGCCCGGTTTTGAGATCGATTTCCTTCGCCCAGTTGACCTTCACGTAAGGGTGCGCCGCGATCAGTTTGCCGTTGGTGCGGTCGATCACGTACATGAAGCCGTTCTTGTTGGCGTTGATGAGCACCTTGCGGGGCTGCCCGTCGATGGTGAGATCGGCCAGCATCGGCTCGAACGTGCCGTCGAAATCGTAGCTCTCGTTGGGAATATACTGGTAGTGCCAGACCAGTTCGCCGGTCTTCGGCCGGATGGCGATCACGCTCGCCGTGTAGAGGCTGTCCTTGCCGTCGCGATAGACCGGATTGTACGGCTCGGCATTGCCCGTGCCCCAATAGACGAGATCGAGATCGGGGTCATAGGCGCCGTTAAGCCAGGTGGCGCCGCCGCCGTATTTCCAGGCGTCGGGCATTTTGTCGTTCGGCCAGGTCTCAGAGCCCGGCTCGCCCGGCGCCGGAATTGTATAGCGGCGCCAAAGGTGCTCGCCACTCTGCGCATCCCAGCCGTCGAGATAGCCGCGCGTGGTGCGATCGCCGCCGGCGACGCCGCTGATGACGACGCCGTGGGCGACCATCGGAGCGATAATGCCGGTATAGCCGTCCTTGTACTCGGCAAATTTCTGCTTCCAGACCTGCTTGCCGGTCTTCATGTCGAGTGCGAGGACGTTGCAGTCGAGCGTCTCGCGGTAGAGCTTGCCGTCGTAGATGGTGGCACCGCCGCGGATAACGGCGCCGACCGCACTGATGCGCGTTGCGCCGCGCTCGTATTCGACCGGCGTGCGCCAGATCTGCTGTCCGGTCTCGACGTCGAGCGCAAAGGTCCAGTTGCCATTCACCACATACATCACGCCGTCGTAGACGGTCGGCTGGCCGAGCTCGCCGGCATCGCTCATGAGGCTCGTGGCCCAGACCGGCACCAGGCGCTTGACGTTCGATTTGTTAATCTGGTTGAGCGAGCTGTATTGGTTGAGCCGATAACCCATACCGAACGTCGTGTCGTTCTCGGTATTCTTGCCGTTGTCGATCAGCTCCTGCGTGGTCTGCGCGGACGCATAGCCGCACCACAGACACAACGAGACCGCGAGCACTGTTCGCACGATCTTCCTCCCGCGCTTTTTGGGCCGACGCGTTTTATGCGATCGACCGATTGCTGCAGATGATGATCGTTTCCCTCGGCGCTGCCAAGGCGGAAGTTTGCGTCAATGCCGGCGCAGAAAATTAAGAACGATCCCGTTGAAGACGTCCGGCTGCTCCCACGCCGCGGCGTGACCGGCGTCCTGCATGGTCGCCCATTCGTGATTTTTCAGGTGTGCCGCCCAAATCCGCATCAGCGCCGGAGGGGCGAGCAGATCGGCATCCGCCGCGATGACGAGCGTCGGGCTCGAAATGGTCGCAAGCTTCGCGAAGGTGTTCGGCGTGTTGAGGGGCTGAACCGGAGCGTCCGGCTGGCGCGAATGCTCGTCGATCTCGATCCAGCGCTTTGTGCCTTCCGGATTGGCGCCGCGGTAAGACGGTGCGACTTCACGATAGACGGCGGGGTGCTTCCTGATGTCGGGGATGGCGATGCGCGCGATGAAATCCGCGACTTCCTTGTCCTCGACGCTGCCAGTGCTGGCGCCGACGACGAGGCTGCGCAAGCGTTCGGGGCGCCAGGCGGCGTAGTCCAAGGCCGCAAATCCGCCGCCGGCGACGCCGATCAGGTGGAACCTGTCGAGCTTGAGATGGCCGGCGAGCGCGTCGACATCGCCCGCGATGGTTCCGGGCTGCGGCCCCGTCGCGGGCTTCGCCATGCTCCTGCCCCAGCCGCGGCGATCGAATGCGACGACGCGATATCCAGCGGACGAGAGCGCGCCGATTTGC
>DATJYT010000269.1:0-8045 GCA_035499475.1 Xanthobacteraceae bacterium
TCTGTGGCCCGGATGAAGCGTAGCGCAATCCGGGGGCGGCGGTGAAGCTTCCGTGGAGCCCCGGTTTTCGCTCCACTCAACCAGGGCTACAAGCTACTTCGCCAGCAGGCCGTTGAGCACCATGTCGAGATGGGCGTCGAAATAGGCCTTGAGGTCGAGCGGCTGGCGGTCGTCGAACATCATCATCCAGAGATCGACCAGCGCAATCGGCGCGATGACGACCTGCGGCGAGTTCACGATCGCGGAGTTGCGGATCTCGCCGCGGTCGATGCCGCGCTGGATCGCTTGCCGCAGCATGTCGAGACAGGGCCGCAAAATCTCCTCGTGATAGCGGTCGGCAAGCTCGGGAAAGCGCGGCGCTTCCGCAATCAACATGCGGACAACTTCGCGCCGGCGCTTGTCCTCGACGATGTGCTGGTAGATGAAACTGAACTGTGCGCGGAGAAGATCGGCGGTCGAGCCTTCGTGGGTCTCAAACAACTCGGCGACAGTGTCCTGCGCAGTCTTGGTAAACTCGCGCACCATCGAGATGAAGAGATGCTCCTTGCTCTCGAAGTAAACGTAGATGGTGCCCTTGGTGACGCCGGCATGCTCGGCGATCTGATCGAGCGTGGTGGCGGCGTAGCCGTTGCGGGAAAATTCGGCGAAGGCGGCTTCCAGGATTTCCCCCGGGCGCTCGGCCTTGCGGCGGCGCCTGATGTCGGGACGGATTTCGGTCACATCGGTCATCGACCGCGCCTCCTGCGCCAGGTTTCCGCCCGTTATTGACTAACCAGATAGTAAATAACTATTGTGAATTTGTTAAGGGTGAAAAAGTGCGGGTCTGGTCGAAGCAGTCGCGATGGCGTCGCCTGGCGTGGACGGGTGGCCAAACGGTCCGTGTTGGGCCCGGTTTCGGCGCTTTAGCGCCGAAAGCCGCTGGTATTGCGCTGTCGGTGCTGTCGCTTTCAGGCTGCGCGGTCGGCCCCGATTTCGCTCCGCCACCGGCGCCGACGGGAGCGAGCTACACTCCCGAGGCTCATCCTGCCGACACGGTTTCGGCCGGCGTTGCCGGCGGCGCAGGACAGAAATTCGCTCTCGGCCGCGATATTCCGGGCGATTGGTGGAAGGTGTTTCACTCCAGGGAGCTCGACGGCTTGATCGCCGAAGCGCTGGCGGCGAATCCGAGCGTCCAAGCGGCGCAGGCCGCGTTGTGGCAGGCGAAGGAAAACCTCTACGCCCAAACCGGCAAGCTGTTGCCGAATGTCGACGCCAATGCCGGCGTCACGCGCCAGCAATTCTCGCCGGCGGAATTCGGCGTGTCGGGTCCGCCGTCGCTTTTCAACCTGTTCCAGGCCACCGTGAACGTTTCCTACGCGCCCGACGTGTTCGGCGGCCAGCGCCGCCAGATCGAGTCGAGCATCGCGCAGACCGAGTATCAGCGTTTCGAGCTTGAAGCGACCTATCTGACGCTGACCTCCAATGTGGTCACGGCGGCGGTGCAGGAAGCTTCGCTGCGCGGCCAGATCGAGGCGACGCTCGACATCATCAAGGTCGAGACCGACCAGCTCGACGTCGTGCGCAACCAGTTCGACGTCGGCGCGGCGACGCGAGCCGACGTGCTGACGCAGGAATCCGAGGTGGCGACTGCGCAAGCGACGCTGCCGCCGCTGCAAAAACAGCTCGAGCAGGAAGGCCACGTGCTGCTGGCGCTGATCGGCCGCTTCCCTAACGCGGCGCGGCGCGATCACCTGACGCTTGCGTCGTTGCGACTGCCCACGAACCTGCCGGTGAGCCTGCCGTCGCGACTGGTCGAGCAGCGGCCGGATGTGCGGGCCGCGGAAGCGCAATTGCATCAGGCTAGCGCCCAGATCGGCGTCGCCGTCGCGGCGCGGCTGCCGCAGCTCAACCTGACCGGATATTACGGCAGCGCCGCCCTGACCGCGGCGACCTTGTTCACTCCGACGACCGCCGTGTGGAGCGCGGCGGCGGCGGGTTCGCAGCCGATTTTCCACGGCTTCCAGCTCATGCACCAGGAACGCGCCGCCAGGGCCGCCTTCGACATGGCCGATGCGCAGTATCGCAGCACCGTGCTCGGCGCATTTCAAAACGTCGCCGACGCGCTGCGCGCGCTGCAATTGGATGCAGCGACGCTGAAGGCGCAGGAGGCCGCGATGCAGGCGGCATCCGCGACGCTCGATCTATCGCGCAGCCAGTATCGGCTTGGCGCCATCACTTATGTGATTCTGCTCAACGCGCAGCACAGCTATTCCCAGGCGCGGCTCGCGCTGGTTCAGGCGCAGGCGGCGCGCTATGCCGACACCGCCGCGCTGTTCCAGGCGCTCGGCGGCGGCTGGTGGAATCGCATCGACGTCGCGCCCAATCCCTACAGTCCCGATTCCTCGGATGATCATGTCGCCGCGCCCGGCACCGTTCCGGCTTCGCCGGCAGCAAAGGAAGCCAGTCAATGACCAAACGCATGGTGATCATGCTCTTGGCGGTTGCCGTCGTGCTTGGCGGGGTGTTCGGATTCCAGGTGTTCAAGGCCGCCATGATCAAGAAATTCATGAGCACCATGAGCGCGCCGCCGCAAACGATCACGGCGAGCAAGGCCGGCTATGGCCAGTGGCAGCCGAAGATCGAAGCGGTCGGCAGCCTGCGCGCCGTGAAGGGCGCCGATCTGTCGCTCGAAGTGTCGGGCATCGTCGACGCGATCTCGTTCAACTCCGGCGATGACGTCCAGGAAGGCGCCGTTCTGCTCAAGCTGAGGTCCAACGACGACGTCGCCAAGCTCGAATCCTTGCAGGCGACGGCGGAACTCGACGAGATCACCTACGAGCGCGACCAGAAGCAGTTCAAGATTCAGGCCGTCAGCCAGGCGACGCTGGACACCGACGTGGCCAATCTCAAGAACGCCAAGGCGCAAGTGGCGCAGCAGCAGGCCATTCTCGACAAAAAGACCCTGCGTGCACCATTCGCCGGCCACCTCGGCATTCGCGCCGTCGACCTCGGCCAATATCTCGGCGCCGGCACCGTCATCGTTACGCTGCAGGCGCTTGATCCGATCTTTCTCGATTTCTTCGTGCCACAGCAGTCGGTCGATCAGATCCGGCTGGGCCAAACCATCGCCGTGAAAGTCGATGCTTTCAAGGATCACACCTTTGACGGCGAAATCTCCGCGATCAATCCCAAGGTCGATGCCTCGAGCCGCAACGTGCAAATTCGCGCCACGTTGAAGAACGCCGACCACAAGCTCATTCCGGGCATGTATGCGACGGTCGATATCAACACCGGCGCGCCGCAAAACCTCATCACGCTGCCGCAAACGGCGATCACGTTCAGTCCTTACGGCGACACCGTCTACATCGTGGATACCAAGGCGACCGACGCCGGCGGCAAGCCGCAAATGGTGGCGCGGCAAACCTTCGTCACCACCGGCGCGACGCGCGGCGATCAGGTGGCCATCGTCAAAGGCATCAACGAAGGCGACATGATCGTGACATCGGGCCAGATCAAGCTGCACAACGGTTCGGTGGTGCTGATCGACAACGCGATCACGCCGACGGCGGACGCCTCGCCGCAAGTTCCGCTCGATCGCTAGGCGGCGCACCGATGCATTTCACGGACATCTTCATCCGCCGGCCGGTTCTCGCCTCGGTCGTGAGCCTGTTGATCCTGGTGCTGGGGCTGCGCGCCTATGCGGTTCTGCCGATCCTGCAATATCCGCGGACCGAAAACGCCATCGTCACCGTCACCACGATCTACTACGGCGCCGACCCGGATGTGGTTGCGGGTTTCATCACCACGCCGCTCGAAAACGCCATTGCCCAGGCGAACGGCATCGATTACATGAATTCGGTGAGTCAGAGCGGCGTTAGCACCATCACGGTGACGCTGCGGCTCAACTACGACGCCGACAAGGCGCTCACCGAGATCAACACCAAGGTCAATTCGGTCCTCAACCAGTTGCCGCTCGGCACCTTGCAGCCGACGCTGACGGTCAAGGTCGGGCAGACTATCGACGCCATGTATATCGGCTTCAACAGCGATACGCTGGCGTCGAACCAGATCACCGATTACCTCACCCGCGTCGTGCAGCCCAAGCTTCAGGCGGTGCCCGGCGTACAGACCGCGGAACTGCTCGGCCAGAAAGTGTTCGCGCTGCGCGCCTGGCTCGACCCGCAGAAGCTTGCGGCCTTCGGATTGACGGCCTCCGATATCAGCCAGGCGCTGGTGTCCAACGATTACATTTCCGGTGTCGGCACAACCAAGGGCCAGATGGTGCAGGTCAACTTGACCGCATCGACGAGCCTGCATTCGGCCGAAGAGTTCCGCAATCTCGTCATCAAGCAGATCGGCGGCGCCGTCATACGCTTGAAGGACGTGGCAAACGTCACGCTCGGCGCCGAGGATTATGAATCAGAGGTCGGGTTCGACGGCAAGCGCGCGGTCTATATCGGCATCCAGGTGGCGCCGGCCGCCAATCTGCTCGACGTCATTCAGGGTGTTCACAAGGTATTCCCCGAGATCCAGGCACTGCTGCCGCGAGGCCTCAACGGCGAGATCATCTACGATTCCACCGAATTCGTGCACTCGGCGATCAACGAGGTCATCCGCAGCCTTGCCGAGGCTTTAGCGATCGTGACCGTCGTGGTGTTCTTGTTTCTTGGCTCGATACGTTCGGCCGTGATCCCGACCGTTGCCATTCCGCTGTCGCTGGTCGGCACTTTCATCATTCTTCTCGCGCTGGGCTATTCGATCAATCTGCTGACCTTGCTGGCGTTGGTGCTGGGCATCGGGCTCGTGGTCGACGACGCCATCATCGTCGTCGAGAACGTCAGCCGCCATCTCGAGGAAGGCATGGCGCCGATGCCGGCCGCGATCGCGGCCGCCCGCGAGCTCGGCGGCCCGATCATCGCCATGACGGTCGTGCTCGCCGCGGTCTATGTGCCGATTGCATTCCAGAGCGGTCTCACCGGCGCGCTGTTTGCCGAGTTTGCCTTCGCGCTGGTCGGCGCGGTCACGGTTTCGGGCATCGTCGCGCTGACGCTTTCGCCGATGCTGTGCTCGCGCCTGCTGAAGCCGCATCACGGCGGTGAGTGGGGCTGGCAGGGCCGGTTGACCGACTTCATCGACCGCAGCTTTGCCTGGTTGCACCGAAGCTATGAGCGGCGGCTGCATGGCAGCCTGAATTATCTGCCGGTGACGCTGGTATTCGCCGCCATTATTCTCGGCAGCATCTATTTCCTGTTCGCCACCGCCAAGACCGAGCTTGCGCCGACCGAAGATCAGGGCGTCATCATCACGCAGTCCATTGCGGCGCCGAACGCGACGCTTCAGCAGCGGCAGCTTTATTCGCGCCAAGTTTACCAGACCTTCGCCAGTCATCCGGAAACCGAGCACGTCTTTCAGCTCGATGTGCCCGGCCAGTCGATCGCCGGCATGGTCTTCAAGCCGTGGGATCAGCGCGCGAAAACCACAAACGACCTGCAGCCCGTGGTGCAGCAGGAATTGGGCAAGATCGCCGGCGTTCGCATCGCCGCGTTTCAGCCGCCGGCGCTGCCGGGAAGCTTCGGCTTGCCCGTTCAATTCGTGATCGTGACCACCGATCCGTTCGAGCGACTGAACACCGTGGCGCAGCAGTTTTTGCAGCAGGCGCTGCAAACCGGCATGTTCATCTTTCTCGACTGCGACCTCAAGATCGACAATCCGCAATCCAACGTCATCATCGATCGAGACAAGTCCGCTCAGCTCGGCCTCAAGATGAGCGACGTCGGCGGCTCGCTCTCGTCGATGCTCGGCGGCGGCTACGTCAACTATTTCAGCATGGCGGGCCGCTCCTACAAGGTGATCCCGCAGGTGCAGCAGCGCTTCCGGCTCAATCCGGAGCAGTTGCTCGATTATTACATCCGCACCGCGGACGGCTCGCTGGTGCCGTTGTCTACGATCGCGACCGTCACGACCAAGACGGTGCCGGAATCGCTCAATCACTTTCAACAGCTCAACAGCGCGACCATTCAGGGCGTCGCCATGCCCGGCGTCGCGCAGGGGGATGCGCTGCAGGCGCTCCAGGATCTGGCGGCACGCACGCTGCCCGAAGGCTATACGGTCGATTACGGCGGCCTGAGCCGGCAATACGTGCAGGAGACCAGCGGTTTCGCCACCACATTCGGCTTTGCGCTGATCATCATTTTCCTGGCGCTCGCCGCTTTGTTCGAGAGCTTCCGCGATCCGGTGATCATTCTGGTGTCGGTGCCGATGTCGATCGCCGGTGCGCTGATCTTCGTCAGCCTCGGCTTCGGCGGCATGTCGCTCAACATCTACACCGAGGTCGGTCTCGTCACCCTGATGGGCCTCATCAGCAAGCACGGAATCCTGATCGTCCAATTCGCCAATCATCTGCAGGCCGAGGGCCGCACCAAGCGCGAGGCGATCGAGCAGGCTGCCGGCATTCGGCTGCGGCCGATCCTGATGACAACGGCTGCCATGGTGCTCGGCGTCGCGCCGCTCATTACCGCGAGCGGCGCCGGCGCCGTGTCGCGCTTCCAGATGGGCGTCGTGATTGCGTCGGGCCTTGCGATCGGGACGCTCTTCACCTTGTTCGTGGTGCCTGCGGTGTATCTGCTGTTCGCGGCCGATCACCACGTCCATGCGGCTTCCGGCACAGAGGCTGGCGCCTCCGAGCCGCACATGGCTTGACCCGCTGCGCCGGTCACACTAAAGTTAACCAAAGAGTTTACTATTTGGCTACGCCGGGCGGCTTGGCTGTTCGTGCGTTTATGTATCTCTGCTCGGTCTTGATTGGGGAAAGCCATGCCTAACGTCGAAATCATCGGCTTTGCGCCGTCGACCTACGTGCGCACCGCGCGCATGGTCTGCGAGGAGAAATCGATACCCTACGACCTTAAGCCGGCGGCGCCGCATACGCCGGACGTGCTCGCCATTCATCCGTTCGGCAAAATCCCGGTGATGCGCCACGGCGACTTCGAACTGTGCGAGTCCAAGGCGATCGCCACCTATCTCGATCTCAGCTTTCCGGGACCGAAGCTCATCCCGACCGAACCGCGCCACGCTGCGCTGACCGAGCAATGGGTATCGCTGGTGAATACCAGGATGGATTCGACGTTGGTGCGTACGTATCTTTTCGCCTACATTTTTCCAAAGACTGCGGACGGTCAACCTGATCGGGAGGCGATCGACGCCGTGGTGCCGGAACTGGAGAAAGAACTTGCCGTCCTTGATCGCGCGGTCGCCAAGGGTGGCTATCTTGCCGGCGACAGCTTCACCTTCGCCGATATCAACGTCATGCCGATTCTGTTCTATCTGAAGAAATTCCCAGAGGCGTCCGCCGCGATCGCCGCGGCCAAACCGCTGGCTGAATATTACGACCGCATCGCGGCTCGGCCGAGCTTTCAAAACACGACACCTCCGCCCCCGCCGCCACGGCGCGCTGCATCGTGAACATCCGGCGCCGACGGCTGAGGACGCGACCTGCGCGCAATGCTATGAATTCGCCATCCGAATCGAAATCACGGCATTGCGATGGAAGACTGGAGCGCACGGCAATATCTTAAATTCGAAGACGAACGCACGCGGCCGCCGCGTGATCTCGTGGCGCAGGTGCCGCTGACGCGCCCGCACCGCGTGGTCGATCTCGGCTGCGGCCCGGGCAACTCGACCGAACTGCTGGTCGAGCGTTATCCGCAATCGGAGATCGTCGGTCTCGATTCCTCGCCCGACATGCTGCGCAAGGCGCGCGAGCGGCTGCCGCAATGCAAATTCGTGGAAGCCGATATCGCGACCTGGAAGCCGGAGCCGCAGACCGATCTGATTTTCGGCAACGCGGTCATGCAGTGGCTGCCCGATCATCCGGCGATCCTGCGCCGCATGCTCGAAGCCATGCCGCAAGGCGGCGTGCTCGCAATCCAGATGCCGGACAACACCCGTGAACCCGCGCTCGTATTCCAGCGCGAGGTTGGCGAGAGCGGGCCGTGGGCGGACCATCCGGAGGTGAAGGCAGCCGCGCGTGAGGACCTGCCATCGCCGGAAGCCTATTACGATCTGCT
>DATJYT010000270.1:0-24356 GCA_035499475.1 Xanthobacteraceae bacterium
GCGCGCGAAATCTTGTAGGGGACGAGCTTCTTGTCCTTTTCCACCATCGGGTCGTCATAGCGACGGCCGATGAGCCGCTTGACTGCGAAAATCGTGCGTTCGGGATTGGTTACCGCCTGGCGTTTGGCCGGTTGGCCCACCAGACGCTCGCCATCGTCCGTAAAGGCGACGATCGATGGCGTGGTGCGCATCCCCTCCGCGTTCTCGATGACCTTCGGCGTCTTGCCTTCCATAACGGCGACGCAGGAATTCGTGGTCCCGAGATCTATACCGATGACCTTGCCCATGGTCTTAATCCTCTCTTTTCCGGCAGGTCGGGCTGGCCCCGAAGGCGCCCTTGGTCCGACCCCCTTATCAACTTAACAATCGCTACCGGGCCCGCGGCTTAAACCGCTGCCCTAAAGCGATTTCCCGTGTCTCATATAGGAGCGCCACATCGGCTCGCAAGGCAGGTTTGCGCAGTTAGGCCCATTGCGGCGGGCGGCTAGAAACGGAAATAAGGGCGAACGGTGAACCTCGGAAGGACCGCGGATGCGTGCCGGAAAATTGCTCGTTAGAGGTAAAGACCCAATGAAAGCTTCTCTATGAATCCGACCGCGAGTCTCACCGCCGACCAACCCGGACTGCGGTTCTATCCAGGCTATCTCGACCGCGAGGCCCAGGCGGAGTTGCTCGCCGCCATACGCCAGGTCCTGACCGAGGCACCGTTGTTCACGCCGCGGATGCCAAAGTCCGGGCGGCCATTCTCGGTGCGCATGTCGAACTGCGGCCCGTTCGGTTGGACGTCGGATGAGGCGGGATACCGCTATTCGCCCAATCATCCCGTCACCGGCCGGCGCTGGCCGCCGATGCCGGATGCGCTTGTGGCGGCGTGGCAGGAGCTAGCCGAATATCCCGCGCGGCCCGAAGCCTGTTTGATCAACTACTATGGCACGAACGCCAAGATGGGCTTGCACCAGGATCGCGACGAGGCCGACTTCACCGCGCCGGTGGTTTCGCTCTCGCTCGGCGATTCTTGCCTGTTTCGCGTCGGTGGACTGAAGCGTGGCGGTCCGACACGTTCGTTCCGCCTCAATTCCGGCGACGCGCTGGTGCTTGGTGGCGAGGCTCGACTCGCCTTCCACGGCGTCGATCGCATTCAGGCAGGCTCGTCAACGCTGCTCGCCGAGGGCGGCCGGCTCAATCTGACCATGCGCCGGGTGACCCGCCCCCGGGATAAGGGCATAGCGGACTGGGCGGCGGCCCCAGAGGTTTTCCATGAATAGATCGTCGAACATTATTTCGCTTAGCGCGCTCGCGGCACTGGCCGGCGCGCTCGCCTTCTTTGCGTTTGCTGCGCCGGTCCTTGCGGCCGATCCGATTTTTCCGATCGGCTCGCGCATCGGCATCGTGCCGCCCGCCGGGATGGTGGAAAGCAAGCGCTTTCCAGGCTTCGAGGATATCGCCAAGGACGCCAGCCTCATCTTCAACGTGCTGCCGGCCGACGCCTACGCACAGATCGAGAAGGTGCCGATGCCCGAAGCGCTCAAGCAGCAAGGCATCACGGTCGATAAGCGTGAGCCGATCGAGGTTGCGGCCGGCAAGGGCTTTCTCATGACCGGCCGGCAAATCGCTGAAAAGGCCCACTACCGAAAATGGCTGTTGGTCGTCGTCGCGGGCGACATTACCGCGATGGCGAACATGCAGGCTCCCGAAGGGGATATCACCTACACCGACGCCGTGGCGCGCGCGGCGTTTTCGACCCTCGCGGTCCGTCCGAGTGTGCCGGACTCTGAGGCGCTGAAGTTGCTGCCCTTCAAGGTCGGCGATCTGGCCGGGTTTCAGGTTGAAAAAGTACTGCCCGGCCGGGCTCTGTGGCTCGTCGATGTCTCCGACGCCAAGGTCAATGCGCATTTCTGGATCGCTGTGCAGCCGGGCGGTCCATCCGAACCGGGAGACCGCGCCGAATTCGCGCGCCTGGCTTTCGGCAGCATCGCCGATATCAAAGACGCCCATCTCACCATGTCCGAACCGCTGCCATTTCAAGGCCAGCCGGGATTTCAGTCCATGGGCGACGCCAAGGACGCACGAACGGACGCCGACATCAAGATCGTGCAGTGGCTGCGCTTTGGCGGCGGCGGCTATTTGGACATGGTCGGAATTGCGCGGGCCGAGACTTGGATCGCGACGCTCGCACGGCTGCGCATCGTGCGCGACAGCATCGACCTGAAGTAGCTACGCGCCGTCCGCCTTCACTTTGCTGTTGTCATTGCCTGAGGCTGCACCGGGCGCCGCCTTTGGCCCGCCCTTCGAAACGCCGACCAAGGCCGGCCGCAGCACGCGCTCGCCGATCATGTAGCCTGGCTGCACCACCTGCACGACACTGCCGGCCGGCACAGATGCGTCGGGCACTTCGAACATCGCCTGGTGCAGGTTAGGATCGAATTTTTGGCCCTGGGGAGTGAATTGGCGCACGCCATTCTTTTCCAGGGCCTTCAGCAGCTCTCGCTCGGTGAGTTCGACGCCATCGATCAGCGCCTTCGCACCACCCTGGCTGTCGCGGCGCAGTTCGGGCGCCACAGCATCGAGCGCGCGTCGCATATTGTCGGCGACAGTGAGGACGTCGCGCGCAAAATTGGTGACCCCGTAAAGCCGCGCATCGATCACTTCACGCTCGGCGCGCTTGCGGACATTTTCCATTTCGGCCAGCGTGCGCAGCAGCCGGTCTTTCATCTCGGCATGCTCTCGTTCGAGCGCGGTGGAGGGCGTAGGCCCCGGCGCGACGGCCGGATCGGCTGCCTCGGCCGGCCTGGCCGCCTCGTCCTCAGCGCGAGCGGTCTGTTCGGTCATCTTTCAACCCATCGTTTGGCTGCCCCGCATATCAGGTTTCAACCGAAAAAAATCAAGCGTTTCGGGCTCGTCCGATCCACCCGACGGAGGCCTCCATACCCGATAACCGTTGGAAATCCGCGTTGGAACCGGCGTCAACCGCCAAGCAGCTTGCTCACGACCTTGGCGGTGTAATCCACCATGGGGACGATCCGCGCATAGTTGAGCCGCGTCGGGCCGATGACGCCGAGGACCCCGACAATGTGACCGGCCGCATCGTGATAGGGCGCCACGATGGTCGAGGAGCCGGACAGCGAGAACAGCTTGTTCTCCGATCCGATGAAAACGCGAACCCCCTCGGCCTGCTCGGCCTTGCCGAGGAGATCGATCACCTCGCGGCGGGTCTCGAGATCGTCGAATAAAAGGCGCACGCGCTCGAGATCGGCGAGCGCCTTGAGGTCTTCGAGCAAATGAGCCTGACCGCGAACGATGAGTTTGCGTTCGTCGCTCTCGCCGCCGGACCAGCTCGCGAGACCGGCCGCAATGATTTTCTGGGTCAGCTCATCGAACTCGGCTTGCTGTGCCACGAGCGCGTGCTCGAGTTCCTCCTTCGCCTCGGCAAGCGTCTTGCCGCGGATGTGGGCGTTGAGAAAGTTCGACGCCTCGTTCAACGCCGATGTCGGCAGGCCGACCGGCACATTGAGAACGCGATTCTCGACCTGGCCATCCTCCGCGACCAGAACGACGAGCGCCTGCTCCGGCTCGAGCCTTACGAATTCGACGTGCTTGAGACGCTGATTCGATTTGGCCGTGAGAACAACGCCGGCGGCGCGGCTGAGCCCGGAGAGAAGGCCGGAGGCCTCGGTCAGGACTGCTTCGACCGATTTCGGCTGTCCGGATGCGGCGACTTGCGCCTCGATCGCTTTGCGGTCGTGCTCGGTGAGATCGCCGATCTGCATCAAGGCATCGACGAAAAAGCGCAACCCCATCTCGGTCGGCAACCGGCCGGCCGAGGTGTGCGGTGCGTAGACCAGACCGAGCTGTTCCAGGTCCGACATGACATTGCGCACCGATGCCGGCGACAATGTCATCGGCAAGATGCGCGACAGGTTGCGCGAGCCTACGGGCTCGCCGGTCGCGAGATAGCTCTCGACCACCTGGCGGAAAATTTCGCGCGAGCGCTCGTTGAGCTGGGCAAGGCCCACCTGGTTCGCGCCCAGGGGCAGATCATGGCTGGCCACTGATAACGACCCTCATTTGCCGAATATATATCACTCGGCAGCCGCCATGGCCCGCGGCGCAGCACGCAGCAAGTCCATCAATTTGCCGATCGAGGCGAAGTCCTCAAGCCGGTCAATCACCCCGACCACCTCCGCCACATGAGAGTCGGGCAAAAAGCCTTTGGCATAGATACGGAACTTGTGTTCGATCTGTGCGCGCGAGATCGGATTCTCGAACGAGCCCAGCGGATGTTCGCACCGCGCCGAGAGCGTCGTGCCATCTGCGACCTCGATATCGACCAGCGCCTGCGAGCCGGTGACCGACGGCTCGGCGCGGACTTCGACTTGCTGAGCCGCGAAAGCGCGCAGCTTCGGATCATCGTAACGGCGCGGCTCGAACTGCGCCAAGGTCAGCGCGCGATCATGCAGGATCACGGCCGCCGTATAGTGCGCGGACAACAGCGCTTCGAATTTGGCCTTGTAGGTGCCGAAGCCGCCGTGCATCGCAAATGCCTGCGCGCTGAGCGCGACGCGAATCCTGCGCACTTGCGACGCGTCGATTTGCTGCTTGTCGAGAAGATCGAACAGCGCCGTGATCATGCCCTGAATAAGGGTCGCTGACGGCCACAGCCGCATGGCGATCTGTTCGAGCTCCCAACGCTGCCCGAGATCGGCGATGGCGGCGTCCGGCTTGCCGCCGTCCACATAGGCGCTGTAGAGGCCGCCGTCCTTGGCGGTGATGAACTCACGCGTGGCAACGAATTTCTGTTGCGCCAGCAGCGCCGCCATCAGCCCCGACAAGGCGCCGCGACATTGATGAAACTTCACTGTCGGCGTTCCCCAGGCGGCGAACGTTCCGGCCGCCTGGCTGCCGGCAAGGCCGAAAGCGCGCGCCATGGTGTCGGCGTCGAAATCGAGCAGTGACCCGACCGCGGCCGCGGCGCCGAACGGCCCGATGATGCCGGGCCCATGCCAGCCGCGCGCGCGAAATTTCGGATAATCAAGGCCAATCCCGATGCGAGTCGTGACTTCGCATCCCGCCGCGATGGCAACCAGCAGATCGCGCCCCGACAGACCGTCTCGTTCGGCGATCGCGAGCGCCGGCGGCACGATCTCCGGCGTTACATGCGTCATCGTCTCGCGATGCACGTCGCACATGGTGGTGGCGGTGACCAGATAGGCGTTGAGGAGCGTCGCGCCCGCAAGCGACAGACGCGCGGCGCCGATCACGCTCGTTTCATCCGATTGTGCAAGAGCGGACGCGAGTGCGGCGACCTGCCCGGTTTCCTCGCCTAGGCGGCCGCTGACGGCGCAGGCCAAGGCGTCGAGCAACAGATTCTTGCAATGATCCCGCACCGATTGCGGAAGATCGTCATAGCTGAGCTCGGCGGCAAACTTGGCCAGCGTTTGGGTGACATCCAGCACGATCATGTTCCTCGATCCGCGTTCACCAAAGCGTAACGGTAAGCCGCAGCCGCTGGCAATCGGGCTGATTGTCGGCTTTGTGCCCTTGTGGCCCCCATATCGGACCGCCTAAAAGCGGGGCGCAGCCGAAGTTTGCTGCCCGCGGTCAGGAGAAAAGCATGCGGCCGAGCCGCCGACAGCCCGATGAATTGCGTCCGGTTTCGCTTGAGCGAGGCGTGGTGAAATTCGCCGAAGGCTCTTGTTTCGTCAAATTCGGCGAGACCCATGTGTTGGTCACGGCAACGCTCGAAGATCGCCTGCCGCCCTGGCTCAAAGGCCAGGCGCGCGGCTGGATCACCGCCGAATACGGCATGCTGCCGCGCGCCACCCTCGAACGCACCCGGCGTGAGGCGTCCGCCGGTAAGCAGAGCGGCCGCACGGTCGAAATCCAGCGCCTGATCGGACGCAGCTTGCGCTCGGTCGTCGATCTCAAAGCCCTTGGCGAGCGGCAGATCACCATCGATTGCGATGTGATCCAGGCCGACGGCGGCACCCGAACCGCGTCGATCACCGGGGCGTGGATCGCGCTCTACGATTGCCTCGCCTGGATGAAGGCGCGGCAGATGATCGAAACCGAAGTCTTGCGCGATCATATCGCGGCGATTTCCTGCGGCGTGTGCTCGAACGTTGCGGTGCTCGATCTCGATTACGTCGAGGATTCACAAGCCGAGACCGACGCCAATTTCGTCCTCACGGGTTCGGGCAATATCGTCGAGATACAGGCGACGGCGGAAAAAATACCGTTCTCCGAGGAGCAGTTCGCCGCGCTCTTGGCGCTGGCGCGCAAGGGAATCGGCAAGCTGATCGATCTGCAGAAAATGGCGGTGATGTAGGCAGATGACGGATGACAGACGACGGAGGACGGAGGATAGATGATGCACGACGAGCAAGCGAAAGCGGAATTCGTCCTCCGCCCTCCGTCATCCGCCGTCCATCGTCCTCTTGCGGGCCGCCTGGTGATCGCGACGCATAATCCCGGCAAGCTCGCCGAGATGCGCGAATTACTTGCGCCTTATGGAATCGAGGCCACATCGGCAGGTGAACTGGACCTCCAGGAACCTGACGAGACCGGGATGAGTTTTCGCGACAACGCGCGCATCAAGGCGGAAGCTGCGGCGGCGGCAACCGGCTTGCCCGCTTTCGCCGACGATTCCGGTCTTGTGGTCGACGCGCTCGACGGCAAACCCGGAATTCATTCGGCGCGCTGGGCCGGGCCGGACAAGAATTTCCGCCGCGCCATGGAGACGATCGAAGTGCAATTGCAGGAACGCCATGCGACGACACCGGCGGAACGCCGCGCACATTTCGTCTCGGCGCTGTGTCTCGCCTGGCCCGACGGCCATGTGGAAGATTTCGAGGCCCGGGTTGACGGCACGCTGGTGTGGCCGCCGCGCGGGGACAAGGGATTCGGCTATGATCCGATGTTCCTGCCGGACGGACACAGCCGCACTTTCGGTGAAATGTCGAGCGTGGAAAAGCACGGTCTGCCGCCCCACGGCATGGGGCTTTCCCACCGCGCCCGCGCCTTCGTGAAACTCGCGGAGGCGTCTCTTGAGCGACGCTGAGCAGGCGCCTTTCGCGGTCTATGTGCACTGGCCGTTCTGCCTATCGAAATGCCCTTATTGCGACTTCAACAGCCATGTGCGGCGCGAACCCATCGACGAAGCGCGCTTTGCGCGGGCATTCGCGGCCGAGATCGCGACCACCGCGGCGCGGGTGCCGGGCCGCACAGTATCGTCGATCTTCTTCGGCGGCGGCACGCCGTCTTTGATGCAGCCGGCAACCATCGCGGCCGTGCTCGACGCCATTGGGCGGCACTGGAGCGTCGCGCCGGACGCCGAGGTGACCCTTGAAGCTAATCCGACCAGTGTTGAGGCCGCACGCTTTCGCGGCTATCGCGCCGCCGGCGTCAATCGCGTCTCGCTCGGCGTGCAGGCGCTCGACGACCGGGTGCTGACCGAGCTCGGGCGCATGCATTCGGCGCGCGAGGCGCTTAATGCGGTCGCTGTCGCCCGCTCGGTTTTCGATCGCTATTCGTTCGATCTCATTTACGCGCGCCCGCATCAGGAGCCGCGGCAATGGGCGGAGGAGCTTTCCAGCGCCCTGAGCGAGGCCGGCGAGCACCTCTCGCTCTATCAACTGACCATCGAGGCCGACACGCCGTTCGCGGCGCTTCACGCCAGCGGCAAGCTGACCGTCCCGGACGGCGACAAAGCGCGGGCGCTTTATGACGTCACCCAGGACATTTGTGCGCAGCATGGACTGCCGGCCTATGAGATTTCCAACCACGCCAGGCCCGGCGGCGAATGCCGGCACAATCTCGCCTATTGGCGCGCCCACGAATATGCGGGCGTCGGACCCGGCGCCCATGGCCGGCTCGATATCGACGGCGACCGCCGCGCCACCGCAACCGAAAAGCGCCCGGAGACCTGGCTGATGCGGGTCGAGGCGCAAAGCCACGGCGTCATCACGGACGACGTGTTGACCAGTGAAGAAAGAGCCGATGAGTTTCTGCTGATGGGCCTGCGACTCGCCGAAGGCATCGACATGACGCGCTACGCGGCGCTTGCCGGCCGGCCGCTCGACCCGGCTCGTATTGCCATGCTTCGCCACCACGGCCTCATCGAGACCACGGTTGATGGCCGGCTCCGCGTCACGTCGCCGGGCTTTCCAGTTCTTGATGCCGTGGTGGCCGATCTGGCGGCTTAAGCAGCGTAAAATAGGGCCATTATTTAATAAGTGAACTTATATTATCATCAAGATGCCTGGGATTTGCGCCCTGGCCTTCTAACGCAATCTCAATAGCTTAATCCCGAAGCATCCGGACTTAATAAGCTGACTTATAATCCTGACGACCCAAAACTGCGCGGCGCGGGTGAGATAATCTGCGAACCGGACGCGGTTACGCGCAACACGGCAAGGCCCCGCTCGTTGGTGCCGTCGGTCCGGAAGCGGAACAACCCGTCGATCCCTGTAAAGCCCGAGGGGTTGGTCAGCACCGGCTGCGAAAAGCGCTGCGGCCCCTGCGTTTTCACCAGGGCCGCGATGAGCGCAACCGCGTCATAGGCCAAGGTGGCGGTTCGCACCGGATCCTGCTTGTAACGGGCCCGGTAGCGCTCCGCGAAACTGCGATAGCCGGCCCCGTCCGGCGCCGCATACCAGCCGCCGTCAAGCGCCGGATTGGCACTGATGCGCGGGTCATCCCACAACCCGGTGCCCAGCAGCTGGATGCGCTTGGTGTTCACGCCGTCGGCGGTCAGCGTCTGCACAACGTCCGGAACGGCGTCGCCGCCGTCCGGGATAAGGAGCGCGTCGATGCGCTGCGCGGCTTGAGCGACGTTGCGCACTGGTGCCGCCATGGCTGCCTTGTCATGCGGATAGCGCTCGAGCGCGATCAGCTGGATGCTGCGGCGGCCGAGAGCCTGCCGGAAGGCCGCCTCAACCACCGAACCATAGGGATTGTCCGGGATCAGGGCTGCAAACGACCGTTTCCCGGTGGAGGCCGCATATTGAACGATGCGATCGACGTCCGATTCCGGCAGAAAGCTCAGCAGATAGACGCCATTCGAAGCCACATTGGCGTCGGTCGAAAATGCGATCACGGGAATGTTCCGGGGCCGCGCGACCTGCGCGACGACGCTGACCGACTGGGCGAACAGAGGCCCGAGAATGATTTCGGCGCCAGCGTCGAGCGCCTGCTGCGCGCCTTGCCGCGCTGCTTCCGTGGTGCCGCCGTCGTCCTTCACGAGAATCTGGATATTGGGCGCGTTGAACTCGGCGAGAGCCATTTCGGCAGCGTTGCGCATGGCCTGGCCGGCCACACCGGCATTGCCGGTCGCCGAAAGCGGCAGGATCAGCGCCGCCTTGACTTCACCGGTTCCGATGGTCGCGCCCGGCGGCGTCTGCGAAGACGGGTTCGATGAAACGGTCGGCAGCGAATTGAGGAAGGACGAGTTCCCGGAGCAGCCGGCGAGCAACCCTCCGGCCGTCGCCAGCAAGCCAGAAAGAGTGCGGCGCCGCGTGGGCTTGGCGGCCGACGCCTGAACCGGCATTTCCGCGGACACGGCGGTTCTCCTCACGGCGGCCTCGGCGCCGAGGCAATTAGGGCCTCGCCAATCTGTCATTCTGGGGGCGAATAGTTAACCGAATGGAAAGGATAACGGATTCTCACCGTCATGACGGTCCAGGCCGGCGGCGCTAGACTTGCCGTAATGACCGCACACCGCAATTCGCCCGCCACCGCTGCCGTGGACCATGCCCGAACTTACTTGCTGAACGGGCAACCGGTCGATGCGGCGCGCACCGCTCCGGGGCTGCATATCGTCGCAACGCCGATCGGGAACCTTGGCGATATCACGCTGCGCGCCTTGGAGACGCTCGCCGGCGTCGATCTGATCGCCTGCGAGGACACCCGCGTCACGCGCAAGCTCCTCGACCGCTATGGCATCGCGACCCCGCTGACGCCCTATCACGACCACAACGCGGCGAAGTCCCGACCCTTGCTGCTGCGCCGGCTGGCCGAGGGCGCGGCGATCGCGTTGGTGTCGGACGCCGGCACGCCGCTCATCTCAGATCCGGGCTTCAAGCTTGTGCGCGCAGCCCACGAAGCCGGTCACGCGGTCACGCCGATCCCCGGCGCTTCGGCGCTGCTCGCGGCGCTCAATGTCGCCGGCTTACCCACCGACCAATTTTTCTTCGCCGGATTTCTGCCGCCGAAGCAGGCGGCGCGGCGCTCCCGTATCGCCGAACTCGCGCGCGTCAACGCAACGCTGGTGCTTTACGAAACCGGTCCGCGCCTCGCCGCGACGCTGGCCGATCTCGCGGACGGTCTCGGCAGTCGCGAGGCCGCCATCTGTCGCGAACTCACCAAGCTGCACGAGGAGACGCGGCGCGGCGATCTTGCCGCGCTGGCGCAGAGCTATGAAGGCCACGAACCGCGCGGCGAAATTGTTTTGGTCATCGCTCCGCCGGGCGCGCCGGAACGACCGAGCTCCAGCGAGACCGACGCTCTGCTTCGGCAGGCGCTCGTCCGCGCGTCGCTGAAAGACGCCGTCGGCGAAGTCATGGAAGCAACCGGCCTGCCACGGCGCGAGCTTTATCAGCGCGCTCTCGAACTGGCGAAGGAAAGAAACCGTGGCGCGCCGCGCTGAGCCGCTTGGGCCGATCAAAGGCCGACCGCGCCCGGACCGGGTGGCGGCGTTCCGGCTCGGCCTCTCGGCAGAAAGCCGCGCAGCCATGCTGCTGATCGCCAAAGGCTACCGGATCGTGGCACGGCGCTGGAAGACGCCGCTCGGCGAGATCGACATCGTTGCCCGGCGGCGGCGCGAGCTGATCTTCGTCGAAGTCAAAGCCCGCGCCACCCTCGATGAAGGAGCGGAAAGTGTCACCGAGCGAAGCAAGCGCCGCATCGTTGCCGCGGCCGAACTATGGCTCACGCACTATCCTGACGACGCGCAGCGTTTCATTCGCTTCGACGTGATCCTGGTGGCGCCGGGCAAAATGCCTCGGCATGTCGTCAATGCTTTCGACGCCAGTCCCCGATAGAAGCGCCTAAGCTGCGCGGAGCTTGCCGAAAAACTGATCGACCTGGTCGCGGATTTTACCGGCGGCCGCCGCCAGATCATTGGCGAGCGTCTCCACCGCCGTCGCGCTGGCGCGCGTGTTTTCCGTCGCCTCGCCGACGCTGACGACTTCCGTCACCGTGTCGCTGCTGCGGCGGGCGGCGACTTCGACGCTGCGGGCGATTTCCTGGGTTGCGGCGCCTTGTTCGGTCACGGCGGTGGCGATCGCGCTCGAGATTTCACCAATCTCGCGGATGGTGCGATCGATCCCCGCAATCGCGTCGATCGAGCGCTGCGTTGCGCCCTGCATCGCCGCGATCTGAGCGCCGATCTCGTCGGTGGCTTTGGCAGTCTGCGACGACAGCGCCTTGACTTCGCCGGCAACCACGGCGAATCCGCGGCCCGCTTCGCCTGCGCGCGCCGCCTCGATCGTGGCATTGAGCGCCAGGAGGTTGGTCTGCTCAGCGATGTTGTTGATGAGCATGATCACGTCGCCGATGCGGCGGCCCGCTTCGTCCAACTCCCTCACGGCGTGATTGGTGGTCGCGGCCTCGCTGACCGCCTTGACGGTGATCGCATTCGATTGCGCCACCTGACGATCGATTTCAGAGACCGACGCGGCAAGCTCGTCGGCCGCAGAGGCGATGTCGCGCACGTTGGTGGAGGCCTCGCCGGAAGCCGTCGCGGCGCCTGAGGTCCTGGTCGAGGCGAGATCGGCCGCTTCGGTTAGTTGCGACGAGGCGGCCAGCATCTGCTCGAACAGCCGCGCCAGCTCCGACAGGCTCGCTTCAATCTCGGTGCCGAACCGCGCGATCTCGGCGGCAATGAGTTCCTGACGCTGCGTTCTGGCCGCTGCGTCCGAGAGGACGGTTTTGTTGAGCTCGATATTGCGCCGCATGGCATCCTGGAACACGGCGATCGAGCGCGCCAGCGCGCCGATCTCATCGCGGCGATCCCCGTAAGGCACCGCCAGCACGATGTCGCCCTCGGCGACCGCCGCGGTGGCTCGGGTCACTGCCGCCAGCGGACGTACGATCAAGCGATGAATGATTAGCGCGCCAAATATCGCCAATGCGAGCACCGCAATACCGAACAGCATCATTTCCAACGCGCCGGTTTTGATCGATCGTTCGATCTGCGCATAGATCGTGCGCGATCGTTTCGCGTAGAGATGGCCCAGCGTGTCGAGATCGTTGGTCAGCGCCGTGCGGACGGTGCGGTTGGCGTCGTTATCGCCCCATTCGCGGCCGGCCGCCGGACTGATCTCGGTGCCGCGGCGGACCAGCTCGCGGCGGAACTTCTCAAAGTCCTTCACGCGCGAGGAAAATTCAGCAAAGACCTCGGCGTCCTCCGGCAGGATCGATTTTTGCCAGCCGGCCACCACGTCGCCGATCTGGTCGTTGAAGCGGGTGAGACCCGCGGCGAACTTCTTTGCCGTTTCAATATCCGGCGACATATAGATGCCGCGGGATTCCATGACCGTTGCGTAGATCAGCGCGTTGATCCGCTCGACATTCTCGGCGCCGATGAAGCTTGATTCAAAGGCCTTGTTGAGGGCGACATGCCGGTTGGCATTGACGATCGCCGCGGCAGCCAGCGCCGCCGTCACGGTAGCCAGCAGCGCGAAGATGACATAGAGCTTGGCGGCGATCGAAAGTCCCACCAGTTTCATGTGTATTCCGGCGCGTGTGGTGTCCCCAACGCACACTTTGAAGGTAAGATGTTAACTCCAGGTTTACCTTACGCCGCGCCCTAGCTGCATGAATAGATTGCGAGATTTGGCTTTGCCCTGTCGCCAAGGCCAGGCAGATGAGACGTCATCATGCGCTTGAACGTTGCCGTGCAAATGGATCCGATCGGCGGCATTAACATCCGCGGCGATTCGACATTTGCGTTGCTGCTCGAAGCCCAAGCCCGTGCTTACACGCTGTCCTATTACACACCCGACAGGCTCGCCTTGCGCGACGGCCAGGTATCGGCCGCGGTGCGGCCGCTCGCAGTCCGCGACTTGGTTGGCGACCATTTCACGCTCGGCGAGGCGCGCCTCGCCGATCTTGCCTCCTTCGACGTGATCCTGCTGCGGCAAGACCCGCCGTTCGACCTCGCCTATATCACCTCGACCCACATCCTCGATCGCATCCACCCCAAGACGCTGGTGGTCAACGATCCAAGCCACGTGCGCAACGCGCCGGAGAAGGTTTTCGTCACCGAATTTCCCGACCTGATGCCGCCGACGCTGATCACGCGGGACCTCGAGGCCATCAAGGCGTTTCGCGCCGAGCACGGCGACATCGTCATGAAGCCGCTCTACGGCAAAGGCGGGGAGGCGGTGTTCCGGCTCGAGCGCGAGGACCTGAACTTCGGGTCGCTCTACGATCTCTTTGCCGTGACTTTCCGCGAGCCGTGGGTGGTGCAGAAATTCCTGCCGGCGGTGAAGGACGGCGACAAGCGCATCATCCTGGTCGACGGCGAGTTCGCCGGCGCGGTCAATCGCGTGCCGGCGCCCGACGATCTGCGCTCCAACATGGTGCGCGGCGGCACGCCGGCAGCGACCGATCTCACGGCGCGTGAGCGCGAAATCTGCGCGCGCCTCGGTCCGGCGCTGCGCGAGCGCGGCTTGTTGTTCGTCGGCATCGATGTGATCGGCGATTACTTGACGGAGATCAACGTCACCTCGCCGACCGGCATCCGCGCCGTGAAGAATTTTGGCGGCCCCGACATCGCCGCGCTGATCTGGGACAAGATCGAGGCGAAGCGGGCGAAGTGACCTAACGCTGTCCGTTTGAGCACTACGCCTTATCCCTCGCTCTCAATTTTCTACCGCGCAGCGCTGGCGAAGAACGCAGAGCGGGTTATAAGCCGCGGCGCTCTGCTGCCTCGTCGATAGCTTCCAACAGACCGGCATCGAGCGAGAGATTGGCCTTGACCGGACGTCCGGCATCCAGCACGAGCGGCACGTAGGCGAGAACGCCACCATGCGCTAGCGCGGCTGCGACCTGCGGATCGGCACGCAGTTTTTCCGCCGAGCGCGGCTTGGGAAGCTTTTCCCCGTCGGCGCGCGCATCTTCGACCCACAACGTCACCGCCTCGGTGTCAAGCAACCGGCGTGATTGAAATGCGGTTGAGGTCTAAGCCCTCGATCTGGCGTGGATGGGACCGTTCGTTAGACTGACGCAACATATCCGCAGCGCCAAGTGACGGAGACCGTGAATGCTGGCGACCGGCAGCGAAAAGCTCGAACGCATGCGCGACGGCCGCGTCGTCTATGTCGGCGCCGAGCGCGTCGATGACGTCACCAAGCATCCCGCCTTCCGCAACGGCGCGCATACCATCGCGGCGCTCTACGACCTCAAGGCCGATCCGCAACGACGCGATCTCTTCAGCTTCGAGGAGAACGGCGAACGCATCGGGCTGGCCTGGCTGCGCTGCCGCACCCGCGAGGATCTCGCCCGGCGCATGCGCGCCATGAAGGCGATCGCGGACGCGACTTACGGCCTGATCGGACGCTCGCCGGACCACGTCGCCGGCCTCATCACCGGCTTGGCGATGCGTCCCGAATTGCTCAACGCGTTGACGCCCGGCTTCGGCGACAACCTCACGCGCTTTTATGAGCGCGCCCGCAAAGACGACCTCTATCTCTCCTTTGCGGTAACGCCGCCGTCGGGAATCCGCGACCGTGAAATCTATACCGGCGTGGTGCGGGACGATCCGACCCTGCAAGTCGTGGGCGAGGACGATTCCGGCGTCGTGGTGTCAGGCATGAAAATGCTGGCGACCGGCGCGGTGTTCGGCGACGAAGTCTATATCGGCAACCTCACAGCCATCGACGACAGCCGCAAAGGCGAAAGCATCACCGCGGCGATTCCCAACAATGCGCCGGGCGTCTCGCTCTGGGCCCGCGAGCCCTACGAGCGCCACGCCCGGCACGAGGCCGATTATCCGCTGAGCTACCGGTTCGACGAGAACGACGCCGTGCTGGTCTGCGATCGCGTCAAGATTCCGTGGGAGCGCGTCTTTCTGCACAACAACGGCGCCTGGTCGCGCCGCATCTACATCGAGACGCCGGCCAACGTTTATCAGAACCAGCAATCCAACATCCGATTTTGGGCCAAGATGGGCCTGATCGTCGGCTTGGCGAGCCGCATGTGCCAGGCCAACGGCGTCGATAAGGTGCCGGCGGTGCGCGAGACGCTCGGCCGCCTTGCCGCGCTCGAAGCGACCATCGCCGGGCTCGTCAATGGCCAGATCGAAGCCTGCGAGGACTGGCCGGACGGTTTCGCCACGCCCAATCGGCGCATGGTCTACGCCGCGCTCAACTGGTGCCAAGAGCATCACACCGAGATCATCGACACGTTGCGCACGCTCGCCGGCGCGGCGCCGCTGCAAATGCCGGCGAGCCTCGATCTTCTCGCCGACCCGCAGCTCAAGGACCGCTTCGAGCGCTGGTGGGGCACCGCGACCATGCCGGCCGACGCGCGCTACAAGCTCTACAAGCTGGTCTGGGACCTGATCGGCTCGGAATTCGCCGGCCGCCATATGCTCTACGAGCGTTTCTATGCGGGCAATTCGATCATCGTGCGCAATCAGAGCGATCGCGAAGCGCCATGGGACAAATTCCACGGCATCGTCGATGGACTGCTTGATGCGGTGTCGATCAATAGCGAGAGCTAAGCCCGTGCCGGTGCCACCGCGCCAATCCCCGGAGCCGAAGATTTGCGAACGACGATCACGGAAAGTGCTGCGATAAGGCACAGCGCCCCGGCGATAAAGAACGCCGGCAGATAGCTCGAAAATTCGGTGCGAGAGAAGCCCGCGCCAAAGGCCGCCGTCGCCGCGCCGATTTGATGGCCGGCGAAAATCCAGCCGAACACGATACCGGCCTTTTCACGGCCGAAGCGGTCGGCGGTGAGCTTCACCGTCGGCGGCACGGTCGCGATCCAGTCGAGGCCGTAGAACACCGCAAACAGCGACAGGCCGTAGAAGCTGAAATCGGTGAACGGCAAATACAGCAGCGATAGCCCGCGCAGGCCGTAATACCAGAACAACAGCCAGCGGCTGTCGAAGCGGTCGGACAGCCAGCCCGAACCAATGGTGCCGAAGAAATCGAAAAACCCCATCATGGCGAGCACGCTCGCCGCAGTGACGGTCGGCAGCCCATAGTCGTGGCACAGCGTAATGAAATGCGTCTGGATGAGGCCGTTGGTGCTGCACCCACAGACGAAAAACGTGCCGAACAGCACCCAGAATATCGGCGTTCCCGCGACCTCCCTGAGCACAACAAGCGGCGACAGCAGCAACGAGACCAGCCCGACCCCGGCCGCAGGCGGCGGCACAACGGCAGTCTCCCCGTAGAGCGGCAGACCGACATCGCTCGGCCGGTCGCGCATCAGCGCAAGTGTGACGACTCCGGCCAACGCCAACATGCAGCAAACGAAGACCAGCGCCATACGCCAGCCATAACCGGTCTCCAACTTCGCGATCACCGGCAGGAACAGCAACTGCCCGGTCGCATTGCTGGCGGCAAAAATACCCATGACCAAGCCGCGCCGCGCATTGAACCAGCGCGTCGCCACGGTCACCGCGAGCACCATGGCGGTCAATCCCGTGCCGACCCCGACGACGATGCCCCACAGTAGAATGAGCTGCCACACCTGGGTCATCGCCAGCGATGCCAGCAAGCCTGCCGAGATGAGAATAACCGCGGACACCATGACGGCCCGCACGCCAAACCGGTTCATGAACGCAGCGGCGAACGGGCCGAACAATCCGAACAGCATCAGACGCAGGGCGAGAGCGGAGGAGATCTGCTCCGTATCCCAGCCGAATTCGTTCTGGAGCGGCACAATGAGCACGCCCGGCGTGCTCATGGCAGCGGCAGTCACCACCGTGGTAAGCAAAGTAACGCCGACCACGACCCAGCCGTAGTGAATGTTGCGGCGTGCCAAGGCCTCCGCCAAGCCAAAACCGGCCATGATTCCCAACTTTCCCGTTTGATGTTGGTCCCGTCCTTTACATGACGACCATCATTTTTCTTGCCTATTGATGTCGGTCATCATATAATTTGTCAAGTGTCCCCCTTCGACGCATGGCTGACGCGCAATGAGAGTGAGCCGGGAAAGAGCCGCCGCCAACCGGGAGCGCATCATCGATGCGGCGAGCGCGCTGTTTCGCGCCAACGGATTCGGCGGCGTCGGCGTCGCCGACATCATGAAAGCCGCCGACCTGACGCACGGCGGTTTCTACGGGCATTTTGAGTCGAAAGACGATCTGGTTGCGCAGGCGAGCAAGCGCGCCATGGCGCGCGCCGCGACGAACTGGGGAAACGTCGTTGCGCAAAATCCCGAGAAGCCCCTTGCGGCGTTGCTCAAACACTATCTTTCATCGCGCCATCGCGATGATCCCGGCAGGGGCTGCGCATTTGCCGCGCTCAGCGCCGACGCGGCGCGCAGCCGCAGGCCGGTGCGCGATGCCTTCGCGGAGGGCCTGGAGCCACTCATCGACATTCTGACCAAAGCAATTCCCGGCCGCTCAAAGGCGGCACGGCGGCGCCAAGCCCTCGCTACTTTATCCGAACTCATCGGCGCAGTGATTCTTTCGCGCGCCGTTCGCGGTGCGCCGCTGTCCGACGAGTTTCTCGACGCCGCACAGCGCGACCTTCTCGCAGCCGGTGAAGACGGACCCTAGAACGTCGGGACTGTTCAGCCTCGGCGTTCGAGCTTTATTCCGGCGCCGTCGATCACGAGCCCATGGTCTGTACATCAAGCCGACGCGGCCGCTGACCTCAGCAAGATAGCCCTGACAGGGCATTATGTTCATGAAATGTTCTTGCGCTGCCGCTATGCCTGCGCTAGGCTCCCCTAGTAGCGGGGGGCTGGCCTCATGGTTCAGCGCGTATCCACGGTTGCGTTCGAGGGCATCGAGGTACGGCCTGTCGATGTTCAGGTCCAGGTCGCGCCTGGAATGCCGGCCTTCGCCATTGTGGGATTGCCGGACAAAGCGGTCTCGGAAGCGCGCGAGCGGGTGCGCTCAGCGCTGATTGCATCCGGGCTCGCGCTGCCGGCACGCCGCATCACCATCAACCTCGCGCCTGCCGACCTGCCCAAAGAGGGCAGCCACTACGATCTGCCGATCGCGCTCGGGTTGATGGCCGCGATCGGCGCCATTCCGCATGATGCGCTAGCCGGGTTCACGGTGCTTGGCGAACTGGGCCTCGACGGTTCGATCGCGCCGGTCGCCGGCGTGCTGCCGGCCGCGATCGGCGCCAATGCCCGCAATGAGGGCCTGATGTGCCCGGCCGCCTGCGGGCCGGAAGCGGCCTGGGCCAGCCCTGAGATCGAAATCGTCGCCGCCTCCTCGCTGATCCAGCTCGCCAATCACTTCAAAGGCACGCAAGTCTTGTCCCGTCCGCAGCCGAAAATACTCGAGCCGGACGGACTGATGCTCGATCTCGCCGACATCAAGGGCCAGGAAAGCGCCAAGCGCGCGCTCGAGGTGGCGGCGGCAGGCGGACACAATCTGCTGATGGTCGGGCCTCCGGGCGCCGGCAAGTCGATGCTGGCGGCGCGGCTGCCATCAATTCTCCCGCCGCTGGCGCCCGCCGAGCTGCTCGAAGTATCGATGGTCGCGTCGGTCGCGGGCGAGATCAAAGGCGGTGCGCTGACCAACCGCCGGCCGTTTCGGGCGCCGCACCATTCAGCCAGCATGCCGGCATTGGTCGGCGGCGGCCTGCACGCGCGGCCCGGCGAAGTCTCGCTCGCCCACCATGGCGTTTTGTTTCTCGACGAACTGCCGGAATTCCAACCGCAGGCCCTCGACTCACTGCGGCAACCGCTCGAAACCGGCGAAGTGTCGATTGCGCGGGCCAATCATCGCGTCACTTACCCGGCGCGCTTCATGCTGGTCGCTGCCATGAATCCGTGTCGCTGCGGCCACGCCAGCGATCCCGGTTATGCCTGCCGGCGCGGCGCCAATGCGCGCTGCAGCGCGGATTATCAGGCTCGCATCTCAGGCCCTCTCCTCGACCGCATCGACCTCCACATCGAAGTGCCCGCCGTGACCGCGGCCGATCTGATCCTGCCGCCGCCGGCCGAAGGCAGCCGCGAGGTCGCGGCGCGCGTGGCCGCGGCCCGCGAGCGGCAAGTGGCGCGCTACGCGGCAATCGGATTGTCCCATATCCGCAGCAACGCCGCGGTGTCGGGGGCATTGCTCGAGGACATCGCGAAGCCAGAGCCGAGCGGACTATCGCTGCTGCGCGATGCTGCCGACGTCATGCGGCTTTCGGCGCGCGGCTATCATCGCGTGCTGCGGGTTGCGCGCACGCTCGCCGATCTCGACGGCGCCGACAAGGTCGGCCGCGTACACCTCGCCGAAGCTTTGTCGTATCGCGCACTCGCCGACGAGATACGCCGCGCCGCCTGAGACCGGGCGCCGATAAGCCAGCCGCGTCAGTCCTATCCGGCGCTGTTGACCGCACCGATCGCGCCGCGCATGCCGATGGCGGCGAGGAATTCCTGCCGCGTCTCGGCGTGATCGCGGAACACCCCGAGCATCCGGCTCGTCACCATGGTCACGCCGGTCTTGTGCACGCCGCGGGTCGTCATGCACTGGTGGGTGCCCTCAGTTACCACCGCGACACCGTGGGGCTTAAGCACGGCATCAAGACATGCCGCGATTTCCGCCGTCATCTTTTCCTGGATCTGCAGCCGCCGCGCGTAGACCTCGACCAGTCGCGCCAGCTTGGAAATTCCGACCACGCGATTGCGCGGCAGATAACCGATATGCACGCGCCCGATGATCGGCGCCAGATGATGCTCGCAATGCGACTCGAAACGGATATCGCGCAGCACGACCACTTCATCATAGCCGCCGGTCTCTTCGAAGGTGCGCTTGAGATATTCGCGCGGATCATCGTTGTAGCCGGAGAACCATTCTTCGTAGGCGCGCACGACCCGGGACGGCGTGGCAAGCAGGCCCTCGCGATCCGGATCGTCGCCGGCCCATTGGATCAGCGTGCGCACGGCCGCCTCCGCCTGCGCGCGCGACGGCTTGGCGGATCGCGCCGTTCCGGCCGATTTCGTGCTCGGGCGCTTTGAACTCACAACCTTATCCATTCAGTGTCTCCGGCAGCGTTGGCCCAAGCCTTTACGGCATTCTTGCTCGGCCCCGACTGATGTTAACAAAGCGTCAACCGTCCCTCCAATCGTCGCCATGGACTGCAAGGGATGCGCAAGCTTCATAGGCCAAAATCCGCTCCGTCACATCGATAATCCGGCGCAAAAGCGGCTTTCGAGCGTGCCGCCGCCACCACGGCCGAGCGGGATAGACACCATGAGCCGTTGGGCGACCGTCCTCAAACCCGCCATCCTGTCCCGCCGGATCCTGTCCTTGATCGTGCGTGCTTTCGCCATCACGTCGATGGCGTTCGGCATCGCCTTCGGCTTTCTGTCCGGGGTGACCGCGCCCGGCACCCATTACGACCCATACTCGTTTTCCATCGGCGTCGCAGCCCTGTTCGGTGCCGCCTGCGGCGCGATCGGAATCCTGCTGTCGCGCGTCAATCAAATGAAGGGAGAGTTGCGCCGGCTTGAGGCTCGGCTCGACGACGCCGCCGACCGCAACTGGGAAATCAGCGAGGCGCAGGAGCGCGCCAGGAATTTCTTCGAAGCGCAGGATGACGTGATCGTGCGTCGCGACGGCGCCGGCGCCATCACCTATGCGAACGACGCCTTCTGCGCCCTCGCCGGCCGCAGCCGCGAATCATTGCTCGCAACCACGTTCGTTCTGCCGGTCGAGGAGCAGGGGGCGACGCTGAACCTGCCGGACGGCACGCGCGCTTACGATCAGCAGATCGCCACGCCGATAGGCGCGCGCTGGATCGCCTGGCGCGAAGTCACGGTGCGGAGCGACACCGGGAACGAAATGCAAAGCGTCGGCCGCGACCTGACGGAACGTTTGACGGCCGAGCGTACGATCGCGGAAGCCCGCGACCAGGCGGAAGCGGCGAGCCGCGCCAAGTCCCGATTCCTGGCGATGGTGTCGCACGAAATTCGCACGCCCCTGAACGGCATTTTGGGCATGGCCGGCCTGTTGCGAGAAACGCCGCTGTCGCCCGAACAGACCACCTACGTGAAGGCCGTCGAGACCTCCGGCGAAACGCTACTGGCGCTGATCGAGGAAATTCTGGATTTTTCCAAGATCGAAGCGGGGAAGCTCGATCTGGTTGCGCAGCCCTTCGCGCTCGCCGCCCTGGTCGAAGAGACCGTGGAATTGCTCGGCCCTCGCGCCCAGGCCAAGGGGCTCGAGATTTGCTGCTACGTGGACGAGCGGCTGCCGGCGCAAGTCATCGGCGATGCGGCGCGGTTGCGCCAGGTGCTGTTCAATCTTGCCGGCAACGCGATCAAGTTCACCGAGTGCGGTGGCGTATCGATCATCGTGGAGCCCGGCGCAGAGCCCGATGTGATTGCGATTTCGGTGCGCGACACCGGCATCGGCATGTCGGCCGAAGACCAGGCAAGAATATTTCTCGAGTTCGAGCAAGCCGACAGCGGCGCGGCGCGCAAGTTCGGCGGCACCGGCCTCGGCCTCGCGATTTCGCGCCGGATCATCGAGAGCATGGCCGGTTCGATCGCGGTCGAGAGTACGCCGGGACGGGGCTCGGTATTCCTCGTGACTGTGCCGCTTCGACGCGGCGCCGAGCATCACCAACCCGCAATGACAGTGCCAGACCTTGCCGGGCACGACATCCTCATCGTCGCCCCCGCCGAGATCGAAGCGTCCCTCATCGCGCGGCGCCTGCAACGCTGGGGAGCACGCACCAAGATCGTTCCGGACGGCGAGGTCGCCGCCGCCGTGTTGCCCGAGCAGGCTTGGAGCGTCGTGCTGGCCGATCATGCCCTCGGAACGACTGCGAGCGAAGCGCTTGCGCGCCTCGCCGCAAAAATCCCGCGCCGCATCGTGCTGGTGACGCCGGCAATGCGAAGCAAGCTTGCGGCGCTCAAAGGCTCCGGCTTCACCGGTTATCTTATCAAGCCAGTGCGGCCTGCCTCACTCGCCGCGCGCTTCTCCGCCGACGATGCCTTCGATGCGACGGCCGCGGCTGAACTCGAGACTCCAGAGACCACCAAAGAAACACATTACGGCAATGCACTCTCGATCCTGGTCGCCGAAGACAACGAGATCAACGCGCTGCTTGCCCGCGCGCTGCTGACCAAGCTTGGCCACCGACCGGCAATCGCCGCGAGCGGCGCTGCCGCCATCGAACAGTGGCGCGCCGCCTACGACGCCGGAACGCCTTACGACCGCGTGCTGATGGATCTGCACATGCCGGGCATGGACGGACTCGAAGCCGCGCGAGGCATCCGCGCCATGGAAGCCGAATACGACTGCGCGCGCACTCCCATCATTGCGCTGACCGCCAACGCATCGACCGAGGACCGCGACGCTTGTCTCGCCGCCGGCATGGATGGCTTTCTGATCAAGCCGCTCGATCGCGAGCATCTCGCCGCCATCCTCGCGGCGTCGGGCGCGTCGGCATTGGCCGCGTGACGGCTACAGCCGACGCAAGGCCACTTCCTCGACCCGATGGCTCGCGCTTTTCTTCAGCACGAGATCGGCGCGCGGCCGCGTCGGCAGAATGTTTTCATGCAGATTGACGAGATTGATGCGATTCCAGATCGATGTCGCGGTGGCGACAGCTTCCTGGTCCGATAATCGCGCGTAGCGATGAAAATACGATTTGGGATCGGCGAACGCCGTACCGCGCAATGTCAGAAAGCGGCTGACGTACCACGACAGCAGCACGTCCTCATCGGCATCGAGATAAACCGAGAAATCGAAAAAGTCGGAGACGAACGGCACCGCCTTACCGTCCCGCGGCAGCCGACCGGCCTGCAGAACGTTAAGCCCTTCAACGATCAGGATGTCGGGCCGGTCGATTTCGATCCACTGGTTTGGAATGACGTCGTAGATCAAATGCGAATAGACCGGCGCACGCACCGGCCGCCGGCCGGCTTTGATGTCGGACAGAAACCGCAGCAGCGCCGGCAGGTCGTAGCTTTCCGGAAAGCCCTTTTTCTCCATGAGACCTTCGCGGTCGAGCACCGCGTTGGGAAAGAGGAAGCCGTCGGTGGTGATAAGATCGACTTTCGGCACATTGGGCCACCGCGCCAGCAGCGCCTGCAGCACGCGCGCGGTGGTCGACTTGCCGGCCGCGACCGAACCGCCGACCCCGATGATGTAAGGCATCTTGGCATCCTCCGTGCCGAGAAAGCCTTGCTGTGCGCCGAACAGAGTCTGGGTCGCGTCCACATAGAGCGAGAGCAGCCGCGACAGCGGCAGATAAATCTCCTCGACTTCAGAAATATCGAGGCGATCGTGCATCGATCGCAGCCGCGCGATTTCCGCAGGCTCGAGCGTCATCGGCGTGTCTTTGCGCAGCGTCGCCCATTCGGCGCGCGAGAACACGCGATAGGGCGACAGGTCCTGCTCGATCCGCTGCTCCATGCGGCCCGTCCTTACCCGCTTTTGCGGGCCGCCTTTTCGTCGAGGCCGGACTGACGGGTCCGCACGCCGAGCTCGGCCTCGACGTCCGCCAGCGCGATGCCGCGGGCATGAAGCACGACCAGCAGGTGATAGAGCACATCGGCGGCTTCGCCGATCATACGATCGCGATCCTCGCCGATGGCCGCGATTGCCGCCTCGACCGCCTCTTCGCCGAGCTTCTTGGCGCAATGCATCACGCCGCGATCAAGCAGCTTGCGGGTATAGGACACGTCCGCGCTCGCCTTGGCGCGTTCCTGGACGCGTTTTTCGAGGTCATTGAGGGTAAAAGCAGTCATTGTTGCTTCTTAGCATCTCTGTTCGAAATATTCTCTAGGCGCCCTCAGGGATCGAGGCGCATCGGAAGGCCGGCATGGGCCATGTAGTCCTTCGCCTGGCGCACCGAGTACTCGCCGAAGTGGAAAATCGACGCCGCCAGCACCGCGCTGGCGTGGCCGTCGCGGATGCCCTCGACCAGATGATCGAGATTGCCGACGCCGCCGGAAGCGATCACCGGCACCGTCACGGCATCGGCAACGGCGCGGGTGAGAGCAATGTCAAAACCCCGGCGGGTGCCGTCGCGGTCCATCGAGGTGAGTAGAATTTCGCCGGCCCCCAGCGCCACGACTTCACGCGCGTAGCCAATCGCCTCGATCCCGGTCGGGTTGCGACCACCGTGCGTAAAGATTTCCCAGCGGTCCATGCCGCCCGGGGGCGATACCTTCTTGGCGTCGATCGCGACCACGATGCACTGGTCGCCGAACTT
>DATJYT010000271.1:0-2773 GCA_035499475.1 Xanthobacteraceae bacterium
GCCTGGTGGTAGCGCTGACAACTTGCAGCACCGGAACGCCCGGCGCGTCGAGCGGCGTCGGCTCGCCGGCATTGCCACCGGCCGCGAAGGCTGTGGTGGTCACGATCACGGCCGGATCGAGCCGCGCAAAAGCCCGATGCAGAAATGCCGCCGCCTCGCGGTCTTTCAAGCTGGCCACAACGAGCGCGGCCGGCGCCAGGCCGCGCGCCTCGAGCGCCGCGTACAACGCATCGATCGGCGCGGTGTCGGAGGCAAGCAGCATGGCGCGATAGAAGATGATCGGCACGACCGCTTTGCCGGGCGCCAGCGTTGCCGCGAGTCTATCAAGATCGACCGCCCCCTCACCCGGCAAATATCCGGCGAGCCGCGGCACCGGCTTCGGCTCGCACAACTCGAGATGGCGGCCGGCATGACGCGCGAGCCGGCGCAACAGCGCGCGAAGATTTTCACGGCCGCCTTCGCGGAAGAAGCGCAGCAGCGCGTCGAGCTCCCGCTTCGGCAGCGTCGAGACCGCGTCAAGCCGCGCATCGTCACGGTCCTCGCCCGGCAGCACCGCGAGCGCGATCCCGCGCTCGCGCGCCAGCGCCGACAGCCGTTCGATGCCGTATTGCCACCAATCGAGGCCGCCGAGCAGGCGAACCACGATCACCTTGGCGCTGGCGGCGACACGGTCGACCCACAGATCGACCGACATGGGGTGGCGTAGGTCGCGCAAATGGGCGAGCCGCACGCTCGGCAGGTCCGCGCGTTCGGCCTCCCAGGCGGCGGCGAGGCCGGCCAGATCGCTATCGGCAAACGACAGCACGATGATGTCGCCCGGCGACTGGCCGAGGTCGACCGCTTCGACGATCTCGTCGAGATTGGTCGAAGTGATCGTGAGCAGGTGCATCGCTCACTCCGCGTTGTTCAACCCACCAACGCTTGCGCGATGGCGGCGCGATCAAGTCCTTTCAGACCGATAACGACCAAGCGGCCTTCTCGCATTTCTGAGGCGCTCCAGGGCCGGTCATATTGATGCGTCACACGGGCGCCGACGGCCTGGATCAAGAGGCGCAGCGGCTTGCCGGCGACCGCCGCAAAGCCTTTGACGCGCAACACGTCGAATGTTTCCGCCAGCGCGGCAACGCGCGCGGTAAGCGCTGACGGGTCGGCAATCTCGCCGAGCGGAACGACAAAGCTGTCGAAATCGTCGTGGTCGTGCTCCGCCTCGGCATCGTGCCGCGTGCGGCGGTTGGCGATATCGTCTTCGGTGCCGACGCCGAGCCCGAGGAGGAGCGCCTGGTCCACCTTGCCATCGGTCACCGTGACCACCTTCACGCTGCGCGGCAGCACACTGGAGATCGTCGCCATCGCCTTCTTTACGCCGGCCTCATCGAGGAGGTCGCGTTTGTTGAGCACGACAAGATCGGCGCAAGCGATCTGATCGTCAAAGACCTCCTCGATCGGATCGTCGTGCTCGAGCGCGGCGTCGGCGGCGCGTTGCTGCGCCAGCGCGTCGAGATCATGCGCCACGCGGCCATCGGCGAGCGCCGCGCCATCGACCACGACCACCACACCATCGACGGTGACGCGGCTCCTGATCGCCGGCCAATGGAACGCTTGTACCAACGGTTTCGGCAGCGCGAGACCGGAGGTTTCGATCACGATGTGCTCGATGCCGTCCTTGGCAAGGATGGCATCGAGCGCCGGTACGAATTCGTCCGCAACCGTGCAGCACAGGCAGCCATTGGGCAGTTCGACGATGTTCTCCTCGGGACACGCGGCATCGCCGCAGCCCTTGAGAATTTCGCCGTCGATGCCGACGTCGCCGAATTCGTTGACGATGACGGCGAGCCGACGGCCCTGCGCGTGACCAAGAACGTGCCGGATCAGTGTCGTTTTTCCAGCGCCCAGAAAACCCGTCACGATGGTGCAGGGAACGCGGGCAAGCGAGCCGGTCATTCGTCAACCTCCTCAAAAGCGCTTTCAAAGCCAATGGGCGGAACGCGCGCGATCAGGCCGCGTTTGAGCGGCTCCGGACGGCCGCGCCACGGCAGGATGCCGTCGGCGGCGCGGGCGAGGAGACGCGCGCCTTCGATCAACGCGCCGGCGCACGTCTGATCGAGGCCGCCGAACACGTAAGTCCAGGAGCCATTGCAGCGCATCGCCGCACTCGGCCCGCGCGTGCAATTTGCGAGACAGCGGATGCGGCGCACATCCACTTCGGTCCCGGCGGCAGCGTTGACGGTCGCAGCCGCGAGGATGGCGCCGGGCCGCGGCTCGCTATCGGGATCGCCGGCACGTTTGCAGGTGATGCAGACGTAGACGGTCGGTTTATCCGTCATCGCGCCATTCCTCATGCGCGCTCGACCAGCGGCTCGTCGAGGCGCTGCCAGCGGAAGATGCCGTACGAAACGATCCAACTCGCAAGGAAGATACCGACGACCAGATAGCCGAAATTGGCGAGACCGCCGTTGATATCGCCGATCATATTCCAGAATGCGCCTTCAAGGCCGAGCTTGCTCGCGATCAGACCGAGCGCCTCGATGCCGCCGATGAGCAGCGCCACTGCAACCGAAATCGCGGTGATGGTGAGATTGTACCAGATCTTGCGAATCGGATTGAGGAAGGCCCAGCCGTAGGCGCCGACCATGAGCACGCTGTCGGTGGTGTCGACGAGCGTCATTCCGGCGGTGAACAGCGCCGGAAAAATCAAAATGATGGCGAAGGTCATCCCGCCGGACGCCTGGCTCGCCGCGACGGTGAAGAGGCTGATTTCGGTCGCGGTGTCGAA
>DATJYT010000272.1:0-13544 GCA_035499475.1 Xanthobacteraceae bacterium
GAAAAAAACCGCCGCACCGTGATGACGGCGCGCTTCCTCGCCGTGCGCGGCCGCCTGCAACGCGCCGGCCTCGTCATCCATGTGGTCGCGGAAAGTTTTGTCGACCTCTCCGCGCAACTGCCCTGGCTGCGCGAGGGCGGCGACCTGTTCGCGCCGAAATTTTCCGGCGGTCCGCTGCCGGAGAAAGAGCCCCTCCCGGTCAAGAGCCGCGATTTTCATTGAGTGAAAATGTCCACGCCACGCCCGTGATCACGAGCAACAAGGAATCTCACCATGTGCGGCCGCGCCAAGCTTCCCGAGGACGTTTCCGAGATAAAACTCGATCTCAAAATCGATTGGGATGAAATCGGCGACTATCGGCCGCGCTGGAACGCGGCGCCGACCTCGAAACTTCCGGTGGTCGTTTCCAAAAACGGCGAACGCACACTGACGCTGATGCGCTGGGGCCTGGTGCCGTCCTGGGCGAAGGACATCAAGATCGGCTCCTCGACCTTCAACGCGCGCGCCGAAGGCATCGAGACCCGCCCCGCCTTTCGCGCGGCCTGGAAGTCCGGCCACCGCTGCCTCGTCGTCGCCGACGGCTACTATGAATGGCGGCAAGTTGACAAACAGCCCTTCGCGGTGGCGCTCGGCAGTCGCCGGCCGATGACATTTGCCGGGCTGTGGGACACATGGCGGGCGCCGGACGGCGAAACGCTCAAATCCTTCACCATCATCACCACGCAATCGAACGCGTTCTTGCGCCAATTGCACGACCGCATGCCGGTGCTGATCGCGCGGGAACATTGGGCCGGCTGGCTCGGCGAAGCCGCCGCCAGCGAAAGCCACCTCAAGGCCATGCTAAAACCCTATCCGGGTGCCGCCATGACCTATTGGCCGGTCGATAAACGGGTCGGCAATGTACGAAACGACACCGCGGACTTGTTCGCGCCCCTCGACCGCCAGATTCGGCCTCAAATTGGAGGCTTTTGACCGCAAGTCGATAAAGGCAAAAAGCCACAACCGCGGGTCATTACTGCGTCATTGTGGGGGAGTTGCACCTATTGCCGGTGCCATATATCGTCTAGTGCGCCGGGTCTTCCCGCGGCAACTGTGCGCGGTGGGGGTTTAGGGAGACCCGCAACACCGCGTCGCTGCGGCAATGATCGGCTTATGCGATAGTCCCTCGGATCCGAACAACCCGGGCCGAAGGAAGTCAACGGCCCGAAGACGGCCGGGAGGAAATAGTGCAGCCTTCCATCAGCCCCCTCCGCGACCTCGTGCGCAAGCGCGATTTTTATGCCGGCGGCCTCATGATTTTGTTCGGGCTCTTCATTGCATTGAAGGGCTCGACCTACCGGGCCGGCACGCTGATGCACATGGGTCCGGGATTTCTGCCGACTGCGCTTGGCGTCATCCTCGTCCTGCTCGGCATCGCCATTGCCGCTGCGGCGATCGCGCCCGTAGCGGCGGGCGCCGAGGACGACCAGCGCATCCTGCCGGAAAATCCGCAATGGTGGGCATGGTTCTGCATCCTCATCAGCCCGGTCTGCTTCATCTTCTTCGGACGTTACTTCGGCATGGCCCCGGCGACGTTCTCCTGCATTTTTATCGCTGCGCTCGGTGACAAAAGCGCGACGTGGAAGAGTTCGGCCATTCTCTCCGCGGTCGTGACCGTCTTCGGCGTCGGCCTGTTCTCCTACTTCCTTCAGGTTCCAATGCCGATCTTCACATGGAGGGGCGGCCTGTGATTTCGACAGCACTGACGGATCTCTGGTACGGCTTCGGCGTCGCGCTCGAGCCGCACAATCTGCTATGGTGTTTCGTTGGCGTTCTCGTCGGCAACATGGTCGGCGTGCTGCCGGGCATGGGCCCGCTGGCGACGATCTCGATCCTGCTGCCGCTGACCTTCGGCATGAAGCCGGTCGCCGCCATCCTGATGCTGGGCGGCGTCATGTACGGCGCGCAGTATGGCGGAGCCATCTGCTCCATTCTGCTCAATTTGCCATGTCATCCGCCGCATGCGGTGACATGCCTCGACGGCTTCCCCATGACGAAACAAGGGCGCGGCGGGGTCGCGCTCGGCCTCACTGTGTTCGCCTCCTTTGTGGGGGCGTCGTGGGGCATCACCGAAATGATCTTCCTGTCGCCGCTGCTGGTGAGAGCGGCGCTGCAGTTCGGTCCCGCCGAAGTCTGCTCGTTGATGCTGCTCGGCCTGCTTGCCGGATCGACGCTGGCGCGCGGCTCGCCGGTCAAGGGCGTCGCCATGACGGTGCTCGGGCTGTTCCTCGGCTCGGTCGGCACCGACCTCGAGACTGGCTCCGAGCGCTACACCTTCGGCATGACCGAACTCGACGACGGCATCGAGTTGATCGCGCTGGCGCTCGGGCTGTTCGGCATCGCCGAGTTCATGAACAGCGTCAACCAGGTCGCGCCGATCAACACCAAATACACCAACGTCACGTTCAAGGACATGCGGCCGACCAAGGCCGACATGAAGCGTGCCTTCTTCCCGATGTGGCGCGGCACGATTATCGGCAGCCTGTGCTCGCTCATCCCGGGTACCGGACCCACCATCGCGTCCTTCGTCGCTTACGCGACGGAAAAGAAGATCTCGAAACATCCCGAGAAATTCGGCACCGGCCTGATCGAAGGCGTGGTCTGCCCTGAAGCCTCGACCCATTCCTCGGTGCAGGGCGATTTCATCCCGACCATGAGCCTCGGCATCCCGGGCGATGCCGTTATGGCGCTGCTGCTCGGCGCCTTGATGATTCAAGGCATCGTGCCCGGCCCGCAGCTCATCTCGCAACATCCTGATATTTTCTGGGGGCTGGTCGCCAGCTTCTGGATCGGCAACATCATGCTGGTGTTGCTGAACGTGCCGCTGATCGGCATCTGGGTGAAGATGCTGGCGATTCCCTATAAGTATCTCTACCCGAGCGCGATGTTCTTCGTCTGCATCGGTGTCTATGCGGCCAATAACGACTTCTTCCAGGTCGGCGAGGTCGCGGTCATCGGCCTGCTCGGCTACGTCCTGTTGCGTCTCGGCTTCCATCCGGCGCCGATCCTGCTCGGCTTCGTGCTCGGCCCGCGGTTCGAGGAGAATTTCCGCCGCGCCATGCTGATCGCGCGCGGCGATATTACGGTCTTCGTGCAGCGGCCGATCAGCGCCGTCTTTATCGCGCTATGCGTGATCCTGATCGGCTCGCAAATCTACTTCCGGATGAAGGGATCGAAGGCCGATCTCGAACCCGCCGCCGAAAACGACGGAGCGGACGGCCGCCCAGTCGGGGCCGAACTTGCCGCCCAACGAGTCCGGGCGACTCCCGCGGAGTAAACACTCGCCTTCTATCAGCCGGGCCGCTCTGCGCTTTGCGCCGGGCGCGAGGAGCGTAGGCTTCAGGCCCCGGCCTTGGACAAACCGCGACCGAGCACGCGTGCCAGCCGATCCGAGAAAAGCCTGGCATCGGCCGGCCGCTCGCCGTCGAGCACCCTCGCCTCGTCGAACAACAGATGCACGGCGTCTTCCTTGAATGTGCGATCGCCGTCGCCAAGGGCTGCCAGCGAAACGATCGTCGGGTGTCGCGGATTGACTTCGAGGATCGGCTTCGAGGCGGAGTTGAGCCGCCCGGCGCCGGCGAGAATCCGCTCAAGCGCACGATCCGGCCCGGTTTCGGGCGCGACCAGGCACACCGCGCTGTCGGTGAGCCGCTCCGAGGCCCGCACCTCCGCCACCGCATCGCCGAGCGTGGTCTTGGTGAAGGCGAGAAGGTTTTTGACCGCCTCCCCGGCTTCCGCCGGCGGCGCCGCGGCCGCGTCGGTGCGCGGGATCGAGGCCAAGTCGGCCGCCCCCTGCGTCACCGACTTGAACGGCTTGCCGTCAAATGAGACGCCGGGCATGACCCAGAAGCTGTCAACCGGATCCGGCAGCAACAGCACCTCGATGCCGCGGGCGCGAAAGCCTTCCAGATGCGGGGAGGACGAAAGCCGCGCGAGATCGTCGCCGGCGAGATAGTAGATCGCGGTTTGATTGGTCTTTAGCGCGCCGACATAGTCCTTCAGGCTGCGCCAGGCGCCGGACGAGGCCGTGGTCCTGAAGCGCGCGAGCGCCAGCAGCGCATCGCGGCGCTCGAAATCCTCATAGATGCCTTCTTTCAGCACTGCGCCGAACGTCTCCCACACCTTCGCGTAGGTTTCCGGTTCTTTGTCGGCGAGCCGTTCTAGCTCGGTGAGCACGCGGCCGGTCGCGCCCTTGCGGATCGCGGCGAGCAGTGGGCTTTCCTGGATTTTCTCGCGCGACACGTTGAGCGGCAGGTCGGCGCTGTCGACCAAACCGCGCACGAAACGCAGATAGCGCGGCAGGATATCGGCATCGTCGGTGATAAAGACGCGCCGCACGTAAAGCTTGATGCGTCCCTTACGATCGGGATCGAACAGATCGAACGGCTTCGACCCGGGGATGAACAGAAGCGTGGTGTAGTCCTGCCGGCCCTCGGCGCGGAAATGGATGGTGACGGCCGGCTCGTCGAACTGGCCGGCGACGCTGCGATAAAAATCCGTGTAATCCGCGGGCTTGATCTCCGATTTCGGCTTCGCCCACAGTGCCGCGCCGTCGCTGATCTCGGCCGGCGCCGCGCCCGGCTTCTCGATGATCGAGACCGGCACCGGAACGTGACCCGACTGCGCCTTGACCAGCCGCTCCACCGTAAAGCGTTCGGCATAGGTCTTGGCATCCTCCAACAGGTGCAGCACGACCCGGGTGCCGCGGCGCGGCGCCTCAACCGCGTCGACCGCCGCCACCGCAAAGGTGCCCTTGCCGTCGGAACTCCAGCGCCATGCCGCGTCTGCCCCGGCGCGCCGCGAGATCACCTCGACGCGCTCGGCCACCATGAAGGCGGAATAGAAGCCGACGCCGAATTGGCCGATCAGCGCGGTGTCCTCCTCGCTCTGCTTGGCGCCGATGCGCTCGAGAAACGCCTTGGTGCCGGAGCGGGCGATGGTGCCGAGCGCTTCGACCATCTCGTCGCGGCTCATGCCGATGCCGTTGTCCTCGACGGTCAGGAGCCGCTTGTCGGCATCAATCGCAACGGTGATGCGCGGCTTGACGTCGTCGCCGAGCAGCGCCGGCTCGGCGATGGCCTCGTAGCGTAATCGCTCGCAGGCGTCGGCCGCATTGGCGATCAGCTCCCGCAGAAACACAGATTTGTCGGAATAAACCGAGTGCACCATCAGGTGCAAAAGCTTGGCAACGTCGGCCTGGAAAGGTTGGGCCTCGAACGGCCGGCTTTCCGCTTTGTTGTCCTCGGCAACAGCCATGGCGGTCTTCCCCCGTGCAGCAATTTCTCGTCGGGAAATGGAGCGGGGCCGGGCTCGTTTCAAGTCCTTTTCAAGGATGTCTTCGCCGGTTCCGCGACCGGCACGTTCACAGGGTAAACGCGGTCACGATATCCGCGAACGTTCGGGCGTTCCTCTAAACCGGCACGCGAACGGACGCCCGCAGCCCGCCTATCGGACTGTCGCCAAGCGTGATGTCGCCGCCGTGCGATCGCGCGATGTCGCGGGCGATGGCAAGGCCGAGGCCGGTGCCGCCCTCGTCCTGATTGCGCGCGTCGTCGAGACGCAGGAACGGTTTGAACACGTCTTCGCGCCGATCGGCGGGGATGCCGGGGCCGTCGTCGTCGACCGTCACCGTCAGCCAGCGATGGTCGCGATGCCCGGTGATCGAGACGTTCGAGGCGAAGCGCCCGGCATTGGACACCAGATTGGCCAGGCAGCGCTTGAAGGCGGCGGGCCGCACGGTGACCTCGGGCTGGCCGTGGAACACCGCCGCCGCGCGATGGCCGTGCCGCTCGCTGTCGAGCTTGAGTTCGTCGAGCAAGGCCGCGATATCGGTCGGCGCCGGCTGCTCGCCCAGATCGCCGCGCGCGAAGGCCAGATAGGCTTCGAGCATGGCGGCCATTTCGTCGACGTCCTTCTTGATCGCTTCGACTTCGGGGCCGTCGCCGAGCAAGGCAAGCTCGAGCTTGAAGCGGGTGAGCACCGTGCGCAGGTCATGCGACACCCCGGCCAGCATCGTGGTGCGCTGCTCGATCGCGCGCTCTATTCTGATCTTCATTTCGAGGAATGCTGCTGCCGCGCGCCGCACCTCGCGGGCGCCGCGGGGACGGAAGTTCGGCACTTCCCGGCCCTTGCCGAAAGCATCAGCGGCGTCGGCGAGCCGCACGATCGGCCTGATCTGGTTGCGCAGGAACAGGATGGCGATGGTCAGCACCACCATGGAGGTCGCGATCATCCAGCCCAGGAAGATCCAGGAGCTTGCATCGTAGGCGTCGGCGCGGTGCGCGAAGACGCGCATGACGGTGTCGTCGAGCTTGATGCGGATTTCGACGATCGAGGACCGCCCCACCGTGTCGATCCAGAACGGCAGGCCGATCTGCTTGCGAATCTGGTCCGACAGCGCTTCGTCGAGCGAGGAGAAGAACGGCTTCGGCCCTGGCGCCGGCATTTCCGAGGTCGGCAGGAAATCGACCACAAGGCCGAGCCGGTCCTGGGCGATGCGGCGCAACTGGGCGCGGTCGGCGCCCTGCGGGTAGCTTTTGTAAACGTCGATGAGCGCGGCAATCTCCTGCGTCACCGCTTGCGACAAATCGCTGGTGACGAGGCTGCGCTGCCGATCGACGAACATGATGGCGACGACCGATTGCAGCACCACCATCGGAATAATGATGATGAGCAGCGCGCGGGCATAAAGGCCCTTCGGCATCACCGCTTTCACCGAGCGGCCGAGCCGATCCCAGGGACCGGTGATCGAGCCCGTGACATAGTTCACGGCATTCGCGGCAGCGCCGGCAGCCGTGACCACGCGACCGGCGGCGATGCGCAGTCGTCCGATGCTGTCGTCGAATGTCGTCATGATGCCGCTCAGAGCGCCGCCACCAGCCGATAGCCGATGCCGCGCACAGTCTGCACGATCAGCGGATTGGCCGGGTCGCGCTCGATCTTGCGCCGCAATCGGTTGACCTGCACGTCCACCGTACGCTCGCCCACGGCATCGGCGTTGCCGGCGAGCGCCTGGCGCGGCACCGTCTCGCCGACGCTGGTGGTGAGGATGCGCAGCATCTCGCGCTCGCGGTCGGTCAGGCGGATGGTCTCCTCGCCGCGGCGCAATTCACCGCTTGCCAGATGGAACACGAACGGGCCGAAGCGAACCGATGGCGCGGGCGCGGCACTCGGCGGTCGTGCGCGCTTGAGAATGTTGGCAACGCGCAACGACAGTTCGCGCGGCTCGAACGGCTTCGCCAGATAGTCGTCCGCCCCGATCTCGAGGCCCATAATCCGGTTTTCCTTCTCGTCGCGCGCCGTCAGCATCAGGATTGGCACGCTTGAATTGGTCCGGATCGCGCGCACCAGATCGAAGCCGTTTTCGCCCGGCATCATGACGTCGAGAATGAGAAGATCGAACTTCAGGCCCTCAAGCTTGGCGCGCGCTTCCTTGGCGGTCTCGGCGGCCGAGACGCGATAGCCTTCGCCGGCCAGAAAACGCAGCAGCAGCGCGCGAATGCGCCGATCGTCGTCGACCACGAGCAGGTGTGGCGCATCGTCGGCCGGATTTGCGGCCGGCGCCGTCATGAGCCGTTGTCGCGGCCGGGCGGCCGCGCCGTATAGGCGTGCGAGATCATGCGCAGCACGCGATCGCGATCGTCGGCGTCGATCATGCCAGCCAGGAAGCGCCGCGCCATCTCGTGCCCGCCCGGGCCGATCTCGGACAGCACACGGCCGATGCGCTCGGTCTGTAAGCCGGCGAGCTTCATCGCCAGCGCCGCACCTTTTGGGCTCACCGAGAGCAGACGCTGTCGACGATCGTTGGCGCCCTCCTTCTGGATGACGTAGCCCTCGTCGATGAGCTGCTTGAGCACGCGGCCGAGCGACTGCTTGGTGATCTTCAAAATGTCGAGGAGTTCCGCAACCTTCATGCCGGGATTGCGGTTGACGAAATGCAGCACGCGATGGTGCGCGCGGCCGAAGCCGAGCGGCACCAGCACCTCGTCGGGATCGCCGACAAAGTCGCGATAGGCGAAAAACAGGAGTTCGATGATATCCCAGTGCGGCTCGCCGCGCGGCACCGATGCAGCAGTGTCGTCGGTGGCAGTGCGCAGGCTGGGCGGCGTGGTGATGCTGATGTCGGCCATTAGGTAAGTACTATTGACATATTTTCTCTGATCTGGTCTAGTGGCCTTGGCCGCGGCATCTCGAAGGCATCTGGCAGTGCCGCCAACACAACGTTGCGCCGGGCCGAAAAAGGGCGCTCTCATGAGCGTCGAAACCATAACGGGAGTCCCGTTCCGAAGCAAAAGTCGCCGCAGTGCGACCGATCAGGGCCGGGAACGGGCAATTCAGTAAGGGAGGCATGCGATGGCAGTGCCCTTCGACCAACGCACCGATGTCATCTGGTTCGACGGCAAGCTGATCCCCACCGTCGATTGCAAGATCAGCGTGCTGACGCACGGCCTGCACTATGCGAGCTGCGTGTTCGAGGGCGAGCGCGCCTATGGCGGCGAGATTTTCGAGTGCACCCAGCATTCCGAACGCCTGAAGCAATCGGGACAAGTGCTCGACTTTGAAATCCCCTACTCGGTTGCCGAGATCGACGCCGCCAAGCGCTTGGTCCTGGAGAAGAACAATCAGAAGGATGCCTATGTGCGTCCGATCGCCTGGCGCGGCTCCGAGCAGCTTGGCGTCTCGGCCCAGAACAACAAGATTCACCTTGCCATCGCGACCTGGGAGTGGCCGAGCTATTTCGATCCCGCGCAGCGCCTCAAGGGCATCCGGCTCGACCTTGCGGAGTATCGCCGGCCCGATCCAAAGACTGCGCCCTGCCTCGCCAAGGCGGCAGGCCTCTACATGATCTGCACCATCTCCAAGCATCGCGCCGAGAAACGCGGCTATGCCGACGCCATGATGCTCGACTGGCAGGGCCGCGTCGCCGAATGTACCGGGGCCAACATCTTCTTCATCAAGGACGGCAAGATCCATACGCCGATCGCCGACTGCTTTCTCGCCGGCATTACGCGCGCGACCGCGATCAAGCTCGCGCGTCGGCACAACATTGAAATCGTCGAACGCCGCATCATGCCGGAAGAGCTTTCCGGCTTCTCGGAGTGCTTCATCACCGGCACCGCCGCCGAAGTGACGGCGGTCTCGGAGATCGCTGACTGGCGCTTCACGCCCGGGCGCATCACCCAGCAGCTCATGAGCGACTACACCGCCGAGGTGCAGCCCAAGGGCAAGGCTGCGGCGGCATAAAGCGCGGACATATCATGCGAATTATCCTTTCAGCCGCCTTAGCGGCGGTTGCGCTGGGTTTTGTCGCTACGCCGGGCCAGGCGCAAAACTTCGGCAATGCGCCGTGGTGTGCGGTCATTAATTTGGGCGCCGGCGAAATCGTCTCCGATTGCGAATACTGGTCGGCGGCGGAGTGTGCGCCAAATGTGGTGGCCGGCAACCGCGGCTTCTGCAATTTGAATCCGTACTGGAAGGGCCCGATACCGGCAGGACCGCCGGGTCCGCCGGCGCCGCACCGCAAGCATCATCACGTCAAGGAATACTGACGCGCTGCGCGGCGCAGCTAAGATTCTCAAGCGACTATTGCGCAGCTTCGCGCCGAGGGGACGGCGGCGCCACCCATCGCTCGGCCGCGGCATCGTCAGCCGCCTTGGCATCCACCCAGGTTTTTCCCGATGGCTTCTCGACCTGTTTCCAGAACGGAGCCCGGGTCTTCAGATAGTCCATAAGGAACGACGCTGCGGCGAAGGCGGCCTCGCGATGGCTTGAGGCGGTGGCCACCAGCACGATGACTTCGCCCGGCTTGAGCCGGCCGTAACGGTGGATCACCGTTACCCCGAGGAGCGGCCAGCGCACCTGCGCCTCTTCGACATGGCGGGCGATCTCGGCCTCGGCCATGCCGGGGTAGTGTTCGAGCGTGAGCGACGCAATCTCCTCGCCGTTCTCGTCGGCACGGCAAAGCCCGGTAAAGGTCACGACCGCGCCGATGTCGTTGCGCCCGCGTGTCAGCAAGGCGACTTCGGCGTTGATGTCGAAGGCCTGTTGTTGAAGACGGACCGTCGTGCCCATGACCGTCGTGCCCATGACCGTGGTGCCCATAACGGCGTCCATAGGGTGCCCATGACGCCTTGCTTTAATTCTGCGACCGTGTCCGCGGCGCGGCCGCGGGAACGATACGTCAAATGACGCATTAAGCCGCAAGATTCCGTCGAAGAAAGACACCGTACAATAAGGCATTCATCGCTATAATTCATCTCGCGTTCATTGGCGAAGATGTAGTGGCTGCCCGTTGCCGGCCGCAGCGTGGGAAGGCGGCAATGGGGATGGCTGCAGCTCCCGCCCGTCTTGATGGCGCGAATGGGAGCGTTCCTTGGCGATTTATCGTCTTCTGCAGCAATCGGCGTTTATGCCGGAAGATATCGACCGCATCGCCACCGCCTATGAGGATTGCCTGGTCGCGCTGAAGCTCGCCGACCGCTCCGATCCGATCACCGAAATCCTCGCCAGAAAGATCATCGAGATTGCGCAAACCGGCATGCGGGATTCGGCGCAAATCAGCCGACTCGCGCTTAGGGAACTTGGTTTTCCCGAACCCTGATTAGCGTTCGGAACAAGTCGGCAATTCGCTGATTGAGGGGTTGGGCGCAGTGCCAACCTTGCGTGAGCGATATGTCAGGGGTTCTTCCTGATCTCCTTGAAACCGACGAGCCAGCGTCCTTGCATCGGGTGATGCAAGCGACGATCGGGCACGGACTCAAGCAACGCTACGAAGTGCAGCGCGATTTGCCGCACGAATTGTTCGTGCTGCTGATGCAGATGAATTCTCGAAAGCAAAAGCCCCGAAATGTCCCGAAGCCCGGGCGCTAGCCTCCGGTCATCGGCGGGAAAAACGCGATTTCGGCGGCGCCGGCGATTTTCGCGTCGGCGCGAACGTGGGTCTTGTTGATCGCCGCACGGATCACTTTCGGGTTATCGAAGGCGTGCGCATATTCCTCGCCGCGTCGAGCAAGCCATGCCATCAGTTCGCCGACGGTGGTCACGTTCGCTGGCGGATCGATTTGCTCTTCCGCCTTGCCGATGCGCTCGCGCACCCAGGCGAAATAGATAAGCTTCACGCATCCTCCTGGTAGAGGTGGTGCAGCCCCGCCTGCAGGTAATCCCAACCGGTGTAGAGCGTCAGCAGCGCCGACAGCCACAGCAACAGAATGCCGATATTGGTCACTACCGGCACGATCGCATCGCCGGCTTCGCCGCAAATGAGAAAACCAACGGCAACAAGCTGCAACGTCGTCTTCCATTTCGCGAGCCGCGTCACCGGCACGCTGACGCGAAGCTCCGCTAGATATTCGCGCAAGCCTGAGACGAGAATTTCGCGGCACAGGATGACGATCGCCGCCAGCAGCGCCCAGCCGTGAATGGTCTTTTCGGCGGCGAGCATCAACAGGCACGAGCCGACCAGAAGCTTATCGGCGATCGGATCGAGCATGCGGCCGAGCGAGGATTGCTGGCCCCAGATGCGGGCAAAATAGCCGTCGAGGAAATCGGTCACGCCGGCGCCGATGAAGACGGCGAGCGCCGCCCATCGTAGCCACAGTCCCCCATGCAGAATATTCTGCCAGTACATGCAGCCGACCACGACCGGCACCGCGGCAATGCGCCCGTAGGTCAGGATATTGGGCAGCGCCAGCGAATGGGAGCGCAGCCGACCCGGCGTTGCGGCGGTCGAGGAATTCATGACCACACCATAGCCCCGCCGCGTGACCACCGCGAGACCCAAGCTGCGCATGCCGGGCTTTCATGAACCGGCGCGCAATGTCGCAGCCAAGACTTGCTTGGCGGCACCCTAGGTCGCCCCGTCATGGAAAAAGGCGTAAATCCGCCGCGCCGTTTCGGCGCTGATGCCGTCAACCTGCACCAGATCGGTCACCGAGGCGCGCTCAATCGCCTTGAGCGTGCCGAAGTGGTGCAGCAGCGCGCGCTTTCGGGTCGGCCCGATGCCGTCGATCTCTTGCAGGCCTGCCTCGCGCAAATCGCGGGTGCGGCGGGCCCGGTGCGAGCCCACCGCGAAACGGTGCGCCTCATCGCGCAGCCGCTCGACAAAATAGAGAACCGGATCGCGCGGCGGCAGCTTGAACGAGTCGCGGCCGGGCACGAAGAAGGTCTCGCGGCCGGCGTCGCGGTCCGGCCCCTTGGCGATGGCGGCGAGTGGAACCTCGAGGCCGAGCCCCGTCAGCACGTCGCGCGCGGCGTTGAGCTGCCCCTGCCCGCCATCGATGAGCACCAGATCGGGCCAGGGCGACTCGGCGTCGTCCTCCTCCTTCCCCTGTTCCGGCAGAGGCTGATCGGACAATGCAACGTCGACCGCGTCCGTCACCGGCGGCAGATCCGGAACGGACGAGAGTGATGGGCGCGGCGCCTCGGCCATCAGCCGTTTGAAGCGGCGCAACAGGACTTCGCGCATCATGGCGAAATCGTCGCCGGGCGTGAGTTCGGCGGAGCGGATATTGAACTTGCGGTATTGGCTTTTGCGAAACCCTTCGGGGCCGGCGACGATCATGGCGCCGACCGCGTTCGAGCCCTGAATATGGCTGTTGTCATAGACTTCGATCCGTTGCGGCACGCGCGGCAGGCCGAACGTCTCGGCAAGCTGGCGCAGAAGCTTCTGCTGCGAGGATGTCTCGGCGAGCTTGCGCCCCAGCGCTTCGCGCGCATTGGCGAGCGCATGCTCGATGAGGTCTTTCTTTTCTCCGCGTTGCGGCGACGAGATTTCGATCTTGCGGTTGCTTTTGGTCGAGAGCGCCTCGGCCAGCAACGCACGATCCTCGATCTCGTGCGAGATCAGAATGAGCCGCGGGCACGGCTTGTCGTCGTAGAATTGAGCGAGAAACGCCGAGAGGATTTCAGCAGCCGAAAGCGAGCGGTCGGCCCTGGGAAAATAGGCGCGGTTGCCCCAGTTCTGCCCGGTGCGGAAGAAGAACACTTCGACGCAGGAATAGCCGCCCTGCTGATGCAGCGCGAACACGTCCGCTTCCTCGACGCCGCGCGGATTGACGCCCTGATGCGACTGAATGGCGGACAGCGCGGCGAGGCGGTCGCGGTAGATCGCCGCCCGCTCGAAGTCGAGTTCGGCCGACGCCTTTTCCATTTCACCGGCGAGCTCGTCCTTCACCGTCTTGCTGCGGCCGGAGAGAAACGCGTTGGCCTCGCGCACCAGCGCTGCATAGTCGGGGAAGTCGATTTCCTTAGTGCAAGGCGCCGAGCACCGCTTGATCTGATAAAGAAGGCAAGGGCGCGTCCGGCTCTCGAAGAACGGATCGCTGCACGAGCGCAGCAGGAACGCGCGCTGCAGCGCGTTGATGGTGCGGTTCACCGCCCATACCGAAGCGAACGGCCCGTAATATTGCCCCGGCCGCGTGCGCGCACCGCGATGCTTTAGGATCTGCGGCGCCCAGTGATCGGCGGTGATCAGGATATAGGGAAACGACTTGTCGTCGCGCAGCAAG
>DATJYT010000273.1:0-4561 GCA_035499475.1 Xanthobacteraceae bacterium
GCCCCAGCGCACCGCCTTGACGGCCTCAGCCGCTTCTATAAACCGGAACCGACGTTTTTCAGATTGAGGAGGGGGCAGATGAGCGAACGCATTCCTGGATTTTCCACGCTTGCAGTTCATGCCGGGGCAAAGCCCGATCCCACGACCGGCGCGCGGGCGACGCCGATTTATCAGACCACGTCGTTTGTATTCGACAGTGTCGATCACGCCGCTTCGCTGTTCGGCCTGCAGACTTTCGGCAACATCTATACGCGCATCGGCAATCCGACCAACGCCGTTCTCGAAGAGCGAGTCGCCGCGCTCGAAGGGGGCACCGCGGGACTCGCCGTCGCATCCGGCCACGCCGCGCAGGTCCTGGTGTTTCACTGCCTGCTGCAGCCGGGCGACGAGTTCGTTGCGTCGAAAAAGCTCTACGGCGGCTCCATCAACCAGTTCAATCATGCGTTCAAGAATTTCGGCTGGAACGTGGTGTGGGCGGACCCCGACGACATTTCCTCGTTCGAGCGGGCAATCACGCCGAAGACCAAGGCGATCTTCACCGAGTCGATCGCCAATCCGGGCGGCGTCATCACCGACATGGCGGCGGTGGCGCAGATCGCGCGCCGCGCCGGCGTGCCCTACATCGTCGACAACACGCTGGCGACGCCCTATCTGTGCAAGCCGTTCGAGCACGGCGCCGACATCATCGTGCATTCGCTGACGAAATTCCTGGGCGGCCACGGCAACTCGATCGGCGGCCTGATCGTCGACGGCGGCACCTTCAACTGGTCGCGCGAGCGGCGCTATCCGATGCTGTGCGAGCCGCGGCCGGAATATCACGGCATCGTGCTGCACGAAACGTTCGGCAACTTCGCCTTCGCCATCGCCTGCCGGGTGCTGGCCTTGCGCGACATCGGCCCGGCGCTGTCGCCGTTCAATGCGTTCCTCATCCTCACCGGCGTCGAGACGCTGCCGCTGCGCATGCAGCGCCACTGCGACAACGCGCTTGCGGTCGCAACCTGGATCGCCGCGCATCCGCAGGTCGCCTGGGTGAGCTATCCGGGACTGCCCGGCGACCGCTATCACAACCTTGCCAGGAAATATTGCCCGAACGGCGCCGGCGCGGTGTTCACGTTCGGCCTCAAGGGCGGCTACGACGCCGGCGTCAAGCTTGTTTCCAAGGTGAAGCTGTTCTCGCATCTCGCCAATATCGGCGACACCCGCTCGCTCATCATTCATCCGGCCTCCACCACGCACCGCCAGCTCAGCGATGCGCAGAAGGTTCAGGCCGGCGCCGGCCCGGACGTGGTGCGGCTCTCGATCGGAATCGAAGACAAGGACGACATCATCGCCGACCTCGAGCAGGGTCTCGCCGACTGACTCGGCGCGGCGTTCTACGCTCGCGCCGGCACCGCGACGGCCTGCGGCGCGTGCTCGGCGATGCGCGCGGCGTGAACGGCCGCCGCGGTCAAGACCAGCATGGCAACGGCCTGGTGGAGCAGCGCCAGAGGAAGCGGCGCGGCCATCAGAACGGTCCAGACCCCAAGCGCGGCCTGCAACGTTACCGCGCCAGCCAGAATGACGGCGCCGATGACTGCGCTGGCCCGTTTCGTCGTCGTAGCGACATCGAAGGCGTGCAGCACCGCGAATAGCCAGATCGCATAAGCGAGCATGCGGTGGTCGAACTGGACCGTGAGCGTGTTCTCGAAAAAGTTTCGCCATAGCGGCACATCGAGAAAGAGCCGCGACGCGCCGGGAACGAAGGCGCCGTCGATGAGCGGCCACGTGTTGTAAACGTAGCCGGCGCGCAGACCGGCCACGAGCGCTCCCAGATAGATCTGGGCCAGCACCAGAATAAGGAGGCCAATCGCGCCGGCGCGGATGCGCGGCGGCGTTACCTCGCAGGAGCGCTCGTCAAGCCGCACTGCGGTCCACAGCATCGCCACGTAGATCACGCACGCCAAAACCAAATGGGTCGCGAGCCGGTACTGCGAAACTTCGACACGGTCGGCGAGGCCGGATGCGACCATCCACCAGCCGACCGCACCTTGCAGCGCGCCGAGGCCGAAGATCAGCCACAGCCGGCCGCGCAATCCGGGGCCTATCCAGCCGCGCCAGAGGAACCACAGCAGCGGCAGCAGGAATACGACGCCGATGACGCGGCCGATGAGACGGTGCGTCCACTCCCACCAATAGATGCTCTTGAAGGCGTCGAGGCTCATGCCGCGATTGAGCTCGCGGTACTGTGGAATGGCCTGGTACTTCTCGAACTCGGCCCGCCATTGCGTCTCGCTCAACGGCGGCAGCGTGCCCATGACCGGCCGCCATTCCGTGATCGAAAGGCCGGATTCGGTGAGCCGCGTGGCGCCGCCGACCAGCACCATGGCGAGCACCAGTGCGGCAACGGCATAAAGCCAAAGCCGGATCATGCGGGTGCGAGCATTTCCTGAAACTGCGTCGGTCATCGAAGCTTGCTTGGTCGGTTGCTTGGGCGCTTGCTCGGGCGCTCGCTTGTGTGCGGCGCGCGGACCATATAGTGCTGCCCCCTGCCCTCGCAACCGACGTTATGCCGCCTGTTCCATGCCGCTTCGACTGCGAAAATTCATCGGCACGATCGGGCTCTTTGTGCTGGTCATTGCCTGGGCGCTGATCGCGATGGCGCTGGCCCAGGCGCCGTCGATCCGCGACAACGGTATTGCATCCGTCATCTATTATGTCGTCGCGGGCCTCGGATGGGTGCTGCCGGCGATGCCGATCATCGCCTGGATGAGCCGTTAGATTATTGCGGCTCGCCACTTCATCTGAGCGTAGGAACGCAGCTAACGGCGCGTTTAGAAACGAAGTTGACGCTGGCGTTCGATCACTCCGCGGGAGTGGCCGACGCGCTCCCGACTGCCGCCTCGAATTAGTTCCCGAGCGCCTAGCGGCTCCGGCCCTTGCCGGCTATGGAAGCTAACAAAGTCCAAGGAGTCGCAGCCGAGGGTCTTTCAAAGCCTAGGCTTGAATCGGTACCATTCGTCCTCCTGAACCGAGGAGCTGACATGAGGCGGCGTGACCTTCTGCTTTTCGTTAGCGGCGGGACCCTGGCGTTGCTGAGTAAAACGCGGGCACAGGGGTCAAGGAAATTGATCGGGCTGATCAGTGGTTTTGCTGATGAGGACCTGCGTCCGTTAGCGCTCGAATTTCGGTCGCAAATGAGAAATCTAGGCTGGTCGGATGGTGACAATATCGCCATTGATGTCCGGGCGAGTGGAGGAAACTACAAGCAGCTCGAAAGGGATGCTCAGGAACTCGTTGCTGCGAATGCGGCGATCATCGTGGCCATGGGCACGCCTGGGCTTTCTGCGGTGCTCAAGTACAGTCATACCGTGCCTGTCGTGTTTACGCTCGTAGCTGACCCTGTGGAACAAGGCTTGATTGAAAGTCTCTCACATCCGGGCGGATCGGCCACGGGCCTCACCAACTTCGAATTCTCTTTCGCTGGAAAATGGCTCGAAATACTGCAGCAAATGTACCCGTCGCTATCCGGAGTTACGCTCATCGCCGATCCGGCAAATGCAAACACGAAGCGATTCATTGACACACTCGTTTCCGCTGGGCACACACTGAACATACGAGTGGAGTCAGCCCTCGTGCGCAACGCCACCGATATCGAACAAGCCATTAAGCAGGCCGGCCAGAAATCGAGGAGCGGCTTGGTGATCTTGCCCGACAGCCTGCCAGTGGTGAATCGCGAACTGATCATCGAGGACGCGCAGCGATATCAGCTCCCGGCGATTTATCCGTTTCGAATCTTTCCCGTCAGCGGAGGTCTGGTGTCGTACGGTTTGGACTATCGGGACATCTATCGGCAGGCAGCAAATTACACGGACAAAATCCTGCGCGGTACGAAGCCTAGTGACCTGCCAGTACAAGCGCCCAACAAGTTTGAACTCGTCATCAACTTGAAAGCTGCGAAAGCATTGGGAATAGCGGCCCCGCAGGCGTTGCAGGTGCTTGCGGACGAAGTAATCGAGTGAGATCCTGGTTGTCGGTGAGGACGTTCTCTATCGTGTCGGTGGCCAGCTTGCCAATTATTTCGTTGACGCCGGAAATTGAATGCTTCCCACCATCATCGCGGACGCTCGATAGCGCCTCGGGCACGACCGAACCGCTGCCGGCTGCCCTCGCGGATTATCTCCCCGGTGCCTAGGCGGCGGATAGAGCGTTAGGACATCGTCACGCCGCGTCGAGGCGGCGGAACCCGTTCCACATCGCCGTCGCCGAACCCGACAACAGCACGTGTACGTAGCGCATGCGCTGGTACTCGCCGTTGAGCGAAACGCGCGGCAGCGCCATCAGATGACGCCCGTGCTCGGGAAACAGGACGCCCGGCCGCGTCGTCACCGCGGTCTTGAAGCCAAGCTCGGCGGCAATGTCGAATTCGCGCGACGCCGCGGACGAGCGGTCGCCGAACGGATAGGACAGATGCTCCGGGCGCAGCGACAACGCGGCCTCGATGACCGATCGGCTGAGGTCGATTTCCGCGCGCACCTTTTCCTGCGTGAGCTTCGCCAGCATCGGATGGCTCACCGTGTGCGCG
>DATJYT010000274.1:0-2973 GCA_035499475.1 Xanthobacteraceae bacterium
CGGCCAAGGGCGCATGGAAGCGATCGTCCAGGACGGCTTGCCGAAGAGCGCTTATGCCTTCCAGCACACGCTCTCCAACCGCAGCCGGCCGGACTGCTGCGTGTTCCTGCCCGACGACCGTCCGCTGGTGATCGACGCCAAATTCCCGCTGGAGGCCGTCACCGCCTATCGCGACGCCGCATCCGAAGACGAGCGCAAAGCCGCGGCGCAGCGGCTGCGCGCCGACGTCGCCAAGCATGTCGGCGATATCGCCGGCAAGTACCTCATTCCCGGCGAGACCCAGGACATGGCCTTCATGTTCGTGCCATCGGAATCGGTCTATGCCGAACTGCACGAGGATTTCGACGACATCGTGCAGAAGGCGTTCCGTGCCAAGGTGGTGATCGTCTCGCCGTCGCTCCTGATGCTGGCGATCCAATTGGTGCGGCAAAGCCAGCGCGACGCGAGGATGCGGGAAGCCGCCGACCAGATTCGCGACGAGGTCGGGCGGCTGATGAAGGACGTGAGCCTGCTCGGCGATCGGGTCCGCAAACTGCAGAACCACTTCAACCAGTCGAGCGAAGACATCCGACAGTCGATCATCTCGATCGAAAAAATCGAAGGCCGCGGCGAGCGCATCCAACAGGTCGAATTCAGCGGTGACGCAGCGGCCGCGTCCAACGTCATCGTCGCACCGGTGCGCAAGCTTGAAGCCGGCGAGTAATTCATCCTCCCCCGCCGTCGTGGGGGCGGAAAGTGCAGCGCGCCCGTCGTTCAAGGATACGCTTGCGGTCTATCTCAAGCGGCGGGTGCTGATCGTTCTGTTCCTCGGTTTCTCCTCGGGCCTGCCGCTTGCACTGTCGGGCTCGACGCTTCTGGTGTGGATGACCGAGGCTGGCGTCAATCTCGGCACCATCGGCCTGTTCGCGCTGGTCGGCACGCCCTACACCATCAAGTTTCTCTGGGCGCCGCTTATCGACGCGCTCGACGTGCCGGTGCTGTCGCGGCTCCTGGGCCGACGGCGCGGCTGGCTCTTGCTGTCGCAATTGCTGCTGATCGCGGCGATCATTTTTCTCGGCGCCTGCGATCCATCGGCGTCGGCACTCGTCGTCGCCATCGGCGCGCTGCTGGTTGCGACCGCTTCGGCGACGCAGGACATCATTGTCGACGCCTTCCGCGTCGAGAGCCTCGATGAGAGCGAACAGGCGGCCGGCATGGCATCCTATGTGGCCGCCTACCGCATCGGCATGCTGGCCTCGACCGCGGGCGCACTGTTCCTGGTCAGCGGCTTCCAGAGCTTCGGGCTCACGCACCATGCTGCCTGGAGCGCGGGCTATGCGGTGATGGCGCTTCTCATCGTCATCGGCATTGCGACGACGCTCATCGCCAAAGAGCCGGAGAAGTCCGCGGCGGCGGATGCGGTTCACGCGCGCGAGAATACGCTCGCCCGCGTCGTCGAAGCGGCGGTCGGGGCCTTCTCCGAATTTCTGTCGCGCGATCTGGCGTTCGGGGCACTCGCCTTCGTCGTGCTGTTCAAGTTCACCGATGCATTGTCCGGCGCCATGACGGCGCCGTTCGTGATCGATCTCGGCTTTTCCCGCAACGAATATGCCGCCATCATCAAAGGTGTCGGGCTCGCAGCGACATTGATCGGCGGCTTCGCCGGCGGCTTTCTGGCGCGGGCCTATTCGCTGCCGGCGAGCCTGCTCGTCGGCGGCCTGTTGCAGTCCTTCTCCAATCTTGCGTTTTCCTGGCAGGCGGTGGCGGGGCTGAATGCGGCGTGGCTCACCTTCGCGATTGTGGCTGAGAATTTCACCAGCGCCATCGGCACGGTGATCTTCGTCGCTTATCTCTCGGCGCTGTGCCGCAATCCGCTGCACACGGCGACGCAATATGCGCTGCTGACGGCGCTGGCGGCGTTCGGGCGCACCTATCTCTCCTCAGGCGCCGGCTATATCGCCGCCGCGACCGGCTGGGTGTGGTTCTTCGCCATATGCGCGCTCGCCGGCCTGCCGGCGCTGATCCTGCTGGCATGGCTTAATCGTCACGGCCATTTTGACGGTCTGGCGCCGGCGGCGCGCTGATGAGACTCACCTTTCAGCCTCGGGCTGCTCGCAAAGCCCCTCGCAGCAGTGCGCGACGGCTTGTCCGCCACAATCGGGGCAGGGAATAAAGTCATCGATTTCAACGGCTGAAGCTTCCGGGCCGGCTGGAACCGTCACTCGCGCGCGGCGGACGAAGCCGGGCCGCTCGGTCCATCGGCAAGTTTCACACAGCATGACGGTTGCCCCGCAAATTGCACCGGCGTCGCGACAGATCGTCCGATTCTCGAAGGTTTCGCAATGTCCTCGCGGCCGGCCCGCAAAAAAGTCTTTTTGTAAGGATCGGATCGCTATAATCGCTGTTCTAGGTAGGCTGCGTCCCTCAAACCGGGTTGCCCTGTCGTCCCCCCATGGACACCATTCTCGTCAAGATTTTCGCGACCGCGCTCGCGTTGAGTGAGGTCACGACCCAGCCTCAGGCGGTCAAAACACATTTCGACCCGGTAACCGACCAGGACGCAGTGGTGCAGATTTTGCGCGACGGCTGCGCGCATATGCGCCAGGCCTTCGACATCGAGTCGATCAATCTTGACGACCTGATCTCGACGGCGCTCGACGACCCGGCCGCGGTCGGCGGCAATATCAAGGCCTTCCATGGCATCAATTTCAACGACCTGGTCACCGCCTATCATCAGTTCTGCAAGAACGAGACCGTCGCCAATCCGGTAGTCGATCTCGGCGACGTCATTACCTTCTACAACAACGCGGCGGCCGATCTTCCCGATCCCGCGCAGCTCAAGGGTAAGAAGCTGCCGAGCCTGAGCGTCGTGCTCGACGGCAAGGGCGCGAAATTCGCCGACGTGTTCGAGCCGGGCAACCGGCGCGTCTGGGCCACGCTGTCGGACGTTCCCGATTACGTGCAGAAAGCCTTCGTCGCCGCCGAAGACCGCCG
>DATJYT010000275.1:0-2217 GCA_035499475.1 Xanthobacteraceae bacterium
CACCGATCTGAAGAAGGGCTTCGGCGACAATCTCCTGATCGACGATCTCACCTTCCGCCTGCCGCCGGGCGGCATCGTCGGCATCATCGGGCCCAATGGCGCCGGCAAGACCACCCTGTTCCGCATGATCACGAAGCAGGAAAAGCCCGACAGCGGCACGATCGAAATCGGCGAGTCGGTGCAACTCGGCTATGTCGACCAGTCGCGCGATTCGCTCGACGGCAAGAAAACTGTGTGGGAGGAGATTTCCGGCGGCCTCGACCAGCTTCAGCTCGGCAAGCGCGAGGTCAATTCGCGCGGCTACTGCTCGGCCTTCAACTTCAAGGGTGCCGATCAGCAGAAGAAGGTGGGACAGCTTTCCGGCGGCGAGCGCAACCGCGTGCATCTCGCCAAGATGCTCAAATCCGGCGCCAACGTTCTTCTCTTGGACGAGCCGACCAACGATCTCGACGTCGATACGCTGCGGGCGCTGGAAGAAGCCTTGGAGGATTTCGCCGGCTGTGCCGTGATCATCAGCCACGACCGTTGGTTCCTCGACCGCATCGCCACCCACATCCTCGCCTTCGAGGGCGAGAGCCACGTCGAGTGGTTCGAGGGCAATTACCAGGACTACGAGAAGGACAAGATGCGACGGCTCGGGACCGATTCCATCATCCCACAGCGGATCAAGTACAAGAAGTTTTCACGATGAATCGCGGTTTTCCGCGCAAATACCGGCCCGGCCTGTATCATTGGCGCGGGTTACATTTTCACCGCCCGATACCTATATAGCGTTGGTTGCATCGTTGATTCGTTGCCGATCACGCGATGGGCGATCCATCGCGCGATCGGCGGCAAAGGAGACAAAATTGGCGACCAGAGACAGCGAGGCTCAAGCGAGCGCGGCCCGATCTCGCGCTGAGGCGAATTTCAAGAAGGAAGAGCGGGCCAAGGAAGGCGCCAAGGCCATGTCGGAGTATCAGGCCAGCGGCAAGCTGGTTCGCGAGAGAATGGCGCAGTTGAAGGCCCTGCGCTTGGCCAAAGAGGCCGCCGACAAGCGCAATGAAGGTTAAACAAAGTCGCGCCTTGAAACGAACACATCCCCGGTGCATAAACGATTCGCGGCCTTTTAAGGCCTGCTGCGAGCCGCGTGTACGGACACCGTTAACTGCTTTTGAACTCGTAAACGGCTTCTGGCTCGCTCCTTTTCATTAACACTGACAGCCCAGATCGCGCGGGGTGTCTCGTTTCACCCGCAACAGCGGGCCGTGGCGTATCGCGCAACGGCCGCGCCCACGCGCATAACAGAAAGCCAACTCTTTTGACCGACTTCCATCAATTCAACCTCAACGACGCCATCACGCGCTCCCTTGCCGAGGAAAAATACGAAACGCCAACGCCGATCCAGGCGCAGACCATTCCGACGGTCATGTCCGGCCGCGACCTGATCGGGATTGCGCAGACCGGCACCGGCAAGACCGCCGCCTTCGCGCTGCCCATCCTGCATCGGCTCGCCGCCGATCTGCGGCCCCCGGTGCGCCGGAGCTGCCGCGTCCTCGTGCTCAGCCCGACGCGCGAATTGTCGGCGCAGATTTTGGACAGTTTCCGCGCCTATGGACGGCACCTGCGGCTGCGATCGGCGCTCGCGATCGGCGGCGTGTCGATGGGCGCGCAAGTGCGCTCGCTTCTCAACGGCGTCGATATTCTGGTCGCCACGCCCGGCCGGCTGCTCGATCTCGTCAGGGGAAATGCGCTTCGCCTCGACGGCGTCGAATTTTTCGTGCTCGACGAAGCCGACCGCATGCTCGACATGGGCTTCATCCAGGACATTCGCAAAATCGTCGCCAAGCTGCCGGTACAGCGCCAGACGCTGATGTTTTCCGCGACCATGCCGCGCGCCATCGCCGAGCTTGCCGGACAGATGCTGCGCGATCCGGCCAAGGTCGCGGTCGCACCGGTGGCTTCCACTGCGGAGCGCGTCGAGCAGCGCGTCATCCGCGTCGACCGCGCCGGCAAGCAGGCGATGCTCGTCGACGTGTTGCGGCGCGAACCGATCGACCGCGCCTTGATCTTCACCCGCACCAAGCACGGCGCCGACAAGGTCGCGCGTGGTCTCGACCGTGCCGGCATCGCCGCCGAGGCGATCCACGGCAATAAATCGCAAAGCCAGCGCGAGCGCGTGCTCGCGGCGTTTCGCAAAGGCCAGGTCAAGACCCTTGTCGCCACCGATATCGCCGC
>DATJYT010000276.1:0-3998 GCA_035499475.1 Xanthobacteraceae bacterium
TGACGGCGCTGCCGGTGACGCCGCAACGGCTCAAGCAATTGCTGAATCGGCGGAACGGAAAAGCGGGATAGCAGAGCCGCTTATACCAACGGCATTTAGTCGCGACTCCTCCGCGCCGTCGTGGCCGGGCTTGTCCCGGCCATCCACGTCTTTCATTCGACGGGAGACGTGGATCCCCGCGACATCGGCGAGCGAAGCGACGCCGTTCTTCGAACGGCTATGCGCGGGCATGACGAGTCAGAGTTTGCCATTGGCGTCACTCCGCCTTGATGCCGGCGAACTTGATCACCTTGCCCCACTTCTCGGTTTCGTCGGCGGCGAATTTTCCGAATTCGGCGGGCGTCGTGGCGAAGGCCGTCGCCCCGAGATCGGCGAGGCGCGCCTTGATGTTGGGATCGGCGAGCCCCGCGTTGATCTCCTTGTTGAGCTTGTCGACGATCTCGCCGGGCGTGCCCTTCGGAACGACCACCCCGTTCCACGTGCTCGCCTCATAACCCGGCACGAAGTCGCCGATGGTCGGGAGATTCGGCAGCGATTCCGAGCGCGTCGCAGTGGTGACGGCGAGCGGGCGCAATTTGTCGGCCCTGATGTAGCCGATCGATGCCGGCAGCAGGTCGAACATCACCTGCACCTGGCCGCTGAGCAGATCGACCAGTGCCGGCGCGGAGCCGCGATAGGGCACGTGATGCATGTCGATGCCGGTCATGAACTTGAACAGCTCGGCGGCGAGATGCTGCGTCGCGCCGACCCCGCCCGAGGCAAAGTTGAGCTTGCCCGGATTGGCCTTGGCGTAAGCGATGAATTCCGGGACGCTGTTGACCGGCAGAGCGGGGTTAACTTCGAGGACGTTGGGAACGCGGAACACGCCGCCGACCGGCGCGCTGTCGCGAATGAAATCGAAATTGAGATTGTCGTAGAGCGTGGCGTTGCCTGCGTTCGCGGATGTGGACCACAACAACGTGTAGCCGTCAGGCGCCGCCTTGAGCGCAAACTCGGTGCCGATATTGCTGGCCGCGCCCGGACGATCATCGACGACAAACGGTTGCCCCAGGCGCTCGGACAGAAACTGCCCAAACAACCGCGCGATGACGTCGGACGACCCGCCGGCCGCAAAGCCGAGGATGATGTGCACCGGCCGCGACGGATAGGCTTGGGCTCTGGCAATGTGCGGCAGCGCGGGCAGCGCGGCCGCCCCTGCCGCCAAGCACAGGAAATGTCGTCGCCGGCGATTCAGCATCGTCCCTCCAATATCAAAACATCCCGGCGCAGCTCGCGTGAGACTATACCAGTTCGCAGAATGGGTGGAATGAGGCGCTTTGACCGCAGCGCAACACGGCGGAATTCCCGTCCGAAATCCTCATCAAACTGACAAGAAAGCTCCCTACACCTCGCGGTAACCGGGCCCAAAGGATAATCTCGCCGACAAGATTCGTGCCTCGGGGGGAGCCGCCATGCGCACCTTGCTATTGCCATTCAGTGCACGTTTCATCGTCTACACGGCAGTGACGCTGATTGCCGCGATACTTCTGATCGATTTTCTCGCCGGCCACAGATCGTTCTTCGTCTGGATTCCGCTCATCCTGTTCGGAGCGCTGGCGATTATCGGAACGAACGATCTGATCCAGACCCGGCACGCGGTGCTGCGCAACTATCCGCTGACGGCGCATATCCGCTTCATCCTTGAAGAGATCCGCCCCGAGATCCGCCAGTACTTTCTGGAGAGCGAGAAAGACGGTACGCCGTTCTCCCGCGACAAGCGCGCCATCGTCTATCAACGCGCCAAGCAGGCGCTCGACAAACGCCCGTTCGGCACCCAGGAAGACGTCTACGCTCCCGGCTTCGAATGGCTGCACCACTCGATCGCGCCCAAACCCGTCGCCAAGGAGCAGTTTCGCATCACCATCGGCGGCCCGGATTGCGGCATGCCCTATTCGGCGTCGATCTTCAACATTTCGGCGATGAGCTTCGGCGCGCTGAGCCCGAACGCCATTCGGGCTCTCAACGGCGGCGCCAGGAAGGGCAAATTCGCCCACGATACCGGCGAAGGCGGCTACAGCCCCTACCATCGCGAAAACGGCGGCGACATCATCTGGGAAGTCGGCTCGGGCTATTTCAGCTGCCGCAACAGCGACGGCACGTTCTGTCCCGAGAAGTTCGAAGAAGGCGCGCGCAACGACCAGGTGAAGATGGTCGAGCTCAAATTGAGCCAGGGCGCCAAGCCCGGCCACGGCGGCGTGCTGCCCGCCGCCAAGGTCAGCGCCGAAATCGCCGCGACCCGCGGCGTGCCGCAAGGCGTCGACTGCATATCGCCGTCGCGGCATTCGGCATTCTCGACGCCGATCGAGATGATGCAGTTCATCGCCACCATGCGGCGGCTTTCCGGCGGCAAGCCGGCGGGCTTCAAGCTCTGCATCGGCCATCCGTGGGAATTTCTCGCCATCTGCAAGGCGATGCTGGAGACCGAAATCTATCCCGACTTCATCGTCGTCGACGGCAAGGAAGGCGGCACCGGCGCGGCGCCGCTCGAATTCACCGACCACCTTGGCATGCCGCTGCGCGAAGGGCTGAACTTCGTGCATAACGCGCTGATCGGCATCAACGCCCGTGACCGCATCAAGGTCGGCGCCAGCGGCAAGATCATCAGCGCCTTCGACATCGCCCGCGCCATGGCGCTCGGCGCCGATTGGACCAATTCGGCGCGCGGCTTCATGTTCGCGCTCGGCTGCATCCAGTCGCAATCATGCCACACCGATCGCTGCCCGACCGGCGTCTCGACGCAGGACCGCGTGCGCCAGCGCGCGCTCGTGGTTCCGGACAAATCGGAGCGCGTGTTCAATTTCCATCGCGCCACGGTCGAGGCGGTCGCGGAACTCGCGGCCGCCGCGGGGCTCGATCACCCGACCGAATTTGCGACCGCGCATTTTTCGCGGCGCGTTTCGGCGCACGAGGTGAAAAGCTTTGCCGAGCTTTACCCGTCGCTGGAGCCGGGCGAATTGCTCCGCGGCACCGCCGACAAGCGCTTCGAGATCGCCTGGGCCATGGCGAGCGCCAAGGAGTTTCGGGCTCAGCCGCGCACGCCGTAAGCACCGTCGGCCGGGGCGCGTAGTAGTAAATCCGGCTTGATCTCTGGGTCGCTCCGAAAGCGCTCGAATCGCCGGCGTGTCGCTAAGTGGCACGATGGCTCAGTCGGAGACATCGGACGTGCCCACAAACAAATATCCCGGTTTAGCTAAGCCGCTCTGATCTGGACCGACCTCGCATCGTTTCTGATGAGCGCGATGGCTTCTGCCATGTCGTGTGCGTAGCCGATAAATGTCTCCTCGATCCAATCCTGCCTTCTCACGATGAAGTGGCTATCCTGTCCGATTACGTAGTACTTGTTGTTTCCACAACGCAAAATTTGCTTGGACTGCATTTGAGCCTCGCCGCAAGACAGCTACGTTGCAAGACATGAAGGCATGGAACCTTATGAGGGGAACTGGCCGGCATCGGGAAGGGTTCCGCACTGCGTCGACCAAATTGCTCAATTGACAGTGAAGACAAAATGTCTCGCGACAACTCGCCGTAGGCCGCGATCTCGTCGCGTGTGAAGTGGTTTGTGATTTCACTGATGGTCGGGTCGCCGCGGTGGATGCGGCATTTCGACAAGAAGCCGCCATTTGCGATTGGCCAAGAATGATTGAGCTGATCCGCACGGTGCAGCGCAACGAGCAGATTGGATTGCGATGCCCATCGGCCCGATCAGCTTTAAGTGACGGAATATTGCTGCGATTTAATGTCCGCGACGGATGCTGGTAAGGCGGATCGAATAATTGCATGTGCGTAATATTCACATGTTATCTCGCCACGCTTCCTGGAACACTGAAGCTCACTGGTAGTCCAAATGATCACGCCGAAAGGAGTTGCCCTCATCGCCGAGTTGGTTGCGGCGGCGTGGCTCATCGTTGCGCTGACCGGCCTTGCAATTTGCCGGTCGAAGCTATGGTTTGCGTGCACCG
>DATJYT010000277.1:0-6533 GCA_035499475.1 Xanthobacteraceae bacterium
AATCTCATCTCCGCCGCCCCCTCAGCTTCGAACGTTTGATCAAGCCTTCATATTGGTGCGCCAGCAGATAGCCCTGCACCTGTGCGACCGTATCCATGGTGACGCTGACCACGATCAGGAGCGAAGTGCCGCCGAAGTAGAATGGCACCGCGGCATACGAGATCAGAATCTCGGGGAAAAGACAGACGATGGCGAGATAAGCAGCACCAATCACGGTAATCCGCGACAGCACGTAGTCGATGTACTCGGCGGTACGCTCGCCGGGCCGGATGCCCGGAATGAACCCGCCGTGCTTTTTCAGATTGTCCGCGGTCTCAGTCGGATTGAACACGATCGCCGTATAGAAGAACGCGAAGAAGACGATCAGGCCGACATAAAGCGCAAGAAACAGCGGCCGGCCGTGGGAAAGCTGCGTGGTGATCACGGTCAGCCATTCGGGCCCCTGACCAGCGGTGAAGTTCGCGATCGTCGTCGGCAGCAGCAGGAGCGAGGACGCGAAGATCGGGGGAATAACGCCCGACGTATTCAGCTTGAGCGGCAGATGCGAGGACTGCCCCTCGAACATGCGATTTCCGACCTGGCGTTTGGGATATTGAATCAACAAACGCCGCTGCGCGCGTTCCATGAATACGATGAAGGTGATGACGGCGACCGCTACTACCAGCACGATCAGAATGAGTCCGGTCGATAGTGCGCCTTGGCGGCCGAGCTCAAGGGTGCCGGCGATGGCCGACGGCAACTGCGCGACGATGCCGGACATGATGATGAGCGAGGTGCCGTTGCCGATGCCGCGCTGCGTCACCTGCTCGCCGAGCCACATCAGGAAGATAGTGCCGCCGGTCAGCGTGATCACGGTGGAGATACGGAAGAACAGGCCGGGCGCAGCAACCACGGTTCCGGCGCCTTCGAGGCCGACGGCGATGCCGTAGGCCTGGAACGCCGCCAGCACCACCGTAAGGTAGCGCGTGTACTGGTTGATCATCTTGCGGCCCTGCTCGCCCTCTTTCTTGAGTTGCTCGAGGGTGGGCGACACCGTCGTCATCAACTGGATGATGATCGATGCCGAGATGTACGGCATGATATTAAGCGCGAAGATCGCCATGCGGTGGATACCGCCGCCGGCGAACATGTTGAACATGCCGAGAATACCGCCCTGCTGGGACTGGAAAATCTGGTCCCAGGCGTTCGGGTCGATGCCGGGCAGCGGGATATAGGTTCCGAGCCGGTAGACGAGCAGCGCGCCCAGCGTGAACCAGATGCGCTTCTTGAGTTCCTCGGCTTTGGCGAGCGCGCCGAAGTTGAGATTGGCCGCAAGTTGTTCTGCTGCAGAGACCATTCGCCGGTGCTCCGTGTGCCCAGGCCCTCTAGACCTGGACAATATAAGGTTCAGGCCGCTTGTTCGCTCGTCCCCGCCTTCGGCGCCAGAATTTCGACCGAGCCCCCGGCTTTTTCGACCGCTGCTACGGCCGATTTCGAGGCGCCGTAAACCGACAACGCGACTTTCACTTTGATCTCGCCGCCGCCGAGGAGCCGCACGCCATCTTTCGCCCGGCGCAGGATGCCGGCCTTGATCAGGGCCCCCGCGTCGATCTTGCCGGCTGCGTCGAGCGTCCCGGCGTCGATTGCGGTCTGGATGCGCCCGAGATTCACCTCGTTGAGCTTGACCGCGAATTTGACGTTCCGGAAGCCGCGCTTGGGCAGGCGGCGATGCAGCGGCATCTGGCCGCCCTCGAAGCCCTTGATGCGCACACCGGACCGCGCGGTCTGGCCCTTGCCGCCGCGGCCGCCGGTCTTGCCCTTGCCCGAGCCGATACCACGGCCGATGCGCTTTCGCGTCTTGCGGGCGCCATCGCGGCCGGAAAGTTCATGGAGTTTCATGGCCGTTATTTCTCCACCACTTCAACGAGGTGCGCGACCTTGGCGATCATTCCGCGGGTCTGCGGCGTATCGGCAAGCTCGGCGACGCGGCCGATCTTGTTGAGTTTCAGTCCGATCAGCGTCTCGCGCTGGCCGTGCGGCCGGCGCGACGGGCTTGCGGTCTGTCGCACCTTCACGGTCTTGCCTGAGTTCTTGCCGGCGTTCATCGTTTGCTCCCGGGCATTCAGTCGGCCGGCGCTTCGGCATCGACGTCGCGGCGGCGCGCCTGCAAAGCCGAGACCTTAACGTTACGGCGCGCTGCGACCGACCGCGGCGAATCCTGGTGCTTCAGCGCATCGAACGTGGCGCGCACTACGTTATACGGGTTCGACGTTCCGATCGATTTCGCCACGACGTCCTGCATACCGAGCGTCTCGAACACGGCGCGCATTGGGCCGCCGGCGATGATGCCGGTGCCGGGAGGCGCCGCGCGCAGATAGACCTTGCCGGCGCCATGCCGCCCCGCAACGTCGTGATGTAGCGTGCGACCTTCTCGCAGCGGCACGCGGGTCAAGCCGCGCTTGGCGGCTTCCGTCGCCTTGCGGATCGCTTCCGGCACTTCGCGCGCTTTGCCGTGGCCGAAGCCGACACGACCCTTCTGGTCGCCGACGACCACAAGCGCCGCGAAGCCAAAGCGCCGGCCGCCCTTCACCACCTTGGCGACGCGGTTGATGTGAACGAGCTTGTCGACGAATTCGCTGTCGCGCTCTTCGTCCCGTCGCCGCTCGCGTGGTTCACGTGCCATAGGTGCCTGCCATGCTGGTATGAGCCTTTGTCTCAGGATGAGAAGACGGAAGACGGACGACAGAGGACGGATCGAAGCCCCGCCGCTCGTCGCAACCTATCGTCCGTGGTCCGTCGTCTGTCATCTGCCCTCAGAAATTCAACCCGCCTTCGCGCGCCGCCTCCGCCAAGGCCTTGACCCGGCCGTGATAGAGATAGCTGCCACGGTCGAAGATCACGTCTTTGATGCCCTTTTCCTGCGCCCGCTCGGCGATTAGCTTGCCGACGCTCTTGGCCGCCGCGACGCTGGCGCCGGTCTTGAGGCCTTCGCGCGCCGTTTTCTCGATCGAGGAGGCGGCGACGAGCGTGACGCCCTTATCGTCGTCGATTACCTGCGCGTAAATGTGCTTCGATGAGCGGAACACGGACAGCCGCTTGCGTTCGCCAGCGGCGCGGCGCAACACGCCGCGCACGCGTCCCTGCCGCCGCAGGATCCTGTCACTGAGCTTGGTCATCTGGCGGCTCCGTTACTTCTTCTTGCCTTCCTTACGGAAGATGCGCTCATCGGCATATTTGATGCCCTTGCCCTTGTAGGGCTCCGGCGGCCGATAATCGCGGATTTCGGCAGCGACCTGCCCGACCTTCTGGCGGTCGATGCCACTGATGACGATCTCGACAGGCCGGGGCGTCGCGATCGTGATACCCTCGGGGATCGGATAGATAATATCGTGGCTGTAGCCGAGCGCGATTTGCAGGTTCTTGCCCTGCACCGCCGCACGATAGCCGACGCCGTTGATTTCCAGCCGCTGCTCGAAGCCCTTGGACACGCCGGCGATCAGGTTGGCGATCAGCGTGCGTGACGTACCCCATTGCGAGCGGGCGCGCTTGGTCGCGGAGCGCGGGTCGACCGTGATGCGGCCGTTCTCCAGCTTCACCGCAATGTCGTCGTGCAGAACGACCTGAAGCGCGCCCTTCGGGCCTTTGATCTTTACGGTCTGACCCTCGACATTGGCGGTAATGCCGGACGGGATTGCGACTGCTTTGTTGCCGATGCGGGACATAACTGTTTGCTCTTGTCTCTCGTTCGCCTGCGCCGTCGCCGCCTCAGAAAACCGTGAACAGAATTTCGCCGCCGACGTTGGCATCGCGGGCGTCGTGGTCCGCCATCACACCCTTCGGCGTCGATACGATGGCGACGCCGAGGCCATTGTTGATCCGCGGCAAATTCTTGACCGACGTATAGACCCGGCGGCCCGGCTTCGATACCCGCTCAAGTTCGCGGATAACCGGCTCGCCGTCGAAATATTTGAGCTCGATCTCGAGTTCCGATCGTCCATCACGCTCGGTTACGGTATAGCCGCGGATGTAGCCTTCGGTCTTGAGAACTTCCAGCACGCGCTCGCGCAGCTTCGAGCCGGGGCTGGTGACGGAGCCTTTGTTTCGCATCTGCGCATTACGGATGCGCGTCAACAGATCGCCGATCGGATCGTTCATGGACATCGCGCGATCCTCCTCACCAGCTCGACTTCAACAGGCCTGGGATCAGCCCCTTGGAGCCGAGTTCCCGCAGCGCAATGCGAGAGAGCTTATGCTTGCGGTAAAAACCGCGCGGCCGGCCGGTGATCTCACAGCGGTTGCGGATGCGGGTGGCGGACGAGTTGCGTGGCAGCTCGGCGAGCTTGAGGGTTGCGGCAAAGCGCTCCTCCACCGGCTTGCTCTTGTCGCGTGCAATCGCCTTGAGCCGCGACCGCCGCCCGGAAAACTTCTTGCTCATCCGGCGGCGCCGGTTGTTCTTCTCGATCGAACTCTTCTTCGCCATCTAGTTCTCCTCGCGATTCCGCGTCTGAGGCTTACGCCTCACTGCCGGAACGGAAAATTGAATGCCGTCAACAAGGCGCGCGCCTCGTCGTCGTTGTGCGCGGTGGTGCACACGGTGATATCCATGCCCCAGATGTCCGAGGCCTTGTCGTAATCGATCTCGGGAAACACGATGTGTTCCTTGATACCGAGCGAGTAGTTGCCGCGACCATCGAAGCTCTTCGGATTGAGGCCACGGAAGTCGCGCACCCGCGGCAGCGCGATATTGATGAGCCGGTCGAGGAACTCGTACATGCGCGCCTTGCGCAGCGTGACCTTGCAGCCGATCGCCTGGCCATCGCGCAGCTTGTAGGTCGCAATCGACTTGCGCGACTTGGTGATCACGGCCTTCTGTCCGGCGATGAGTGCAAGATCGGCAGCCGCGTTGTCGACTTTCTTGCGGTCGGCGACGCCTTCGCCGATGCCCATATTGATGACGATCTTGTCGAGCGTCGGAATTTCGAAGCGGTTCTTGTAGCCGAATTGCTCGGCGAGCTTGGCGCGGATCGCCTCCTCGAACTGCACCTTGAGACGCGCCGGCACGCGCGGCTCCGCCTCCCGCGGCGCGGCGCTTTCGGATTTCGCCGGCTTCGCGGCCTTGGAATCCTTGTCGCCCTTCTCCGCCCGTTGCGCCTTGGCCGGCCTTTCCGCCTGCCCAGGCTTTGCCTGCTGCTGCGGCTTGCCAGACGCCTTGTCGGAGGTCTTGGCCTGTTTTTCTTTGGTGTCAGCCATCGATCTCAACTCCCGAGCGCTTGGCAAAGCGCACTTTCTTGCGATCGTCGCCCTGGCCCACGAATTTGAAGCCGACGCGCGTCGGCTTGCTATCCTTAGGATCGACCAGCGCGATGTTCGACAGGTGGATCGCTCCTTCCTTGGAAATGATTCCGCCTTCCTGGGTGGTGCTCTGGCGCTGGTGGCGCTTGACCATGTTGACGCCGCGCACGAGAGCGCGGGATTCGTCGCGGCGCACCTCGATGACCTCGCCGGTGCGGCCTTTGTCGCGGCCAGCAATGACAATCACCGTATCGCCCTTCTTGATCTTCGCCGCCATCACAGCACCTCGGGTGCGAGCGAAATGATTTTCATGTGGTTCTTGGCGCGAAGCTCACGCGGCACCGGACCGAAGATGCGGGTACCGACCGGCTCCATCTGCGGATTGATCAACACCGCCGCGTTGCGATCGAAGCGGATGATTGAGCCGTCGGCGCGCTTGATATCCTTCGAAATGCGCACGATGACCGCCTTCATCACCTCGCCCTTCTTGACGCGTCCGCGCGGAATCGCCTCTTTCACCGAGACGACGATGACATCGCCGATGGTGGCGTATTTGCGCTTGGAGCCGCCGAGCACCTTGATGCACATGACGCGGCGCGCGCCGGAATTATCCGCCACGTCGAGGTTGGTTTGCATCTGGATCATGGACTAACCACTCTTGCTTCTTCAGCGCGCCCGGCTCAGGACGCTTTCCTCTTCTCGCCGCGCACCACGGCCCAGCGCTTCAGCTTGGAAATCGGGCGATGCTCTTCGATCCACACCAGATCGCCGACCTTGAACTCGTTCTTCTCGTCGTGCGCATAGTATTTTTTCGAACGACGCACGGTCTTCTTGAATAAGGGATGGGTAAAGCGGCGTTCGACCCGCACCACCAAAGTCTTGTTCTGCTTGTCGCTTACCACGACGCCCTGGAGTGTACGCTTCGGCATCTTGATCCTCTTAGCGCTTGGCCGCGCCGGAGCGCTTGTGCTGCGCGATGGTTTTCAGGCGCGCAATGTCGCGCCGCACTTCGCGCACGCGCGCGGTGTTTTCCAGTTGCCCGGTGGCGCGCTGGAAGCGCAGGTTGAACTGCTCTTTCTTGAGCTTCATCACTTCGTCGTCGATCTGGTCGATCGTCATTACTCTGATGTCGGCGGCTTTCATGACGCTTTACTCGCTGATGCGCTCGACGAAGCGGGTCTTGATCGGCAATTTGGCGGCAGCAAGCGCCAACGCCTCCTTGGCGACGGCGATGCTCACGCCGTCGAGCTCGAAAATGATGC
>DATJYT010000278.1:0-11479 GCA_035499475.1 Xanthobacteraceae bacterium
CGACCAGCGCGCCGGCGTGACCCATCTGTTTCTCCGCGGGCGCGTGGCGGCCGATGACCATGGCGACGATCGGCTTCGGGAAGCCGCGCGCTGCTTCGGCAAAGGCGTATTCCTTGTCGCCGCCGATCTCGCCGCAGAACAGCACGGCGTCGGTTGCCGCATCATCGGCGAGCGCATGCAAATATTCGTGCGGGTTGCGGCCGACGACGGTATCGCCGCCGACATGGGCGACGACGCGCTGGCCGATGCCGGCGAGCGTAAGCTGTCGCGCCACCGCAAGCGACAATGTACCGCTGCGCACGATGAGCGCGACTCGGCCGGCCCGGCAGAAGCTTGGCGCGATGGAGCCGAGAAGCCCCCGGCCGGGCACGAACAGGCCGAGCGTGTTCGGCCCGATCAGCCAGCTTCCAGCCGCACGCGCGGCCGCCGCAGCCGCGAGCGCGTCGTGCACGGGAACATATTCGGCAACCGCCATGATGGTCGGGATACGCGCCTGCACGCACTCGATGATGGCGTCGCGCACACCCTCGGCGGGCGTGTAGATCACGGCGATGTTCGGCGGCTGCGGAAAGTCGGCGATGCGGTCGTAGAGCGGCAAGCCGTCCATTTCCGTGCCGCCGCGGCCGAGCGCCACGCCGCCGACGAGTGGCGTGCCGGCTTCGAGCATTCCGGCGACCTGGTTGCGCGCATAGCGGCCGGTCGGGCTCACCACCGCAACGCGCCACGGCTCGGGGCTCAAAAACGGCAAGCGCGCGGCCTCCGCCATGCATTATGCTCCGGGAGAAATGCGCCGGACGGCGCGGGAAAGGCCGCCATTATGCGTCTTGCCGAATATGATGGGAAAGCCTTGCTGCGCCGCCACGGCATCGCGGTGCCGCGGGGCGTCCTGCTCGCGGCCGGCGATGAACCGCCGCAAGCGGCGGCTGAATGGCCGGGATTCCTGCTCAAGGCGCAGCTTCTCGAGGGCGGCCGCGGCAAGCGCGGATTGGTCCGGCGCTTCGACAAGCTTTCCGAATTTCGCGAAATGCGGCGGCTGATCCTTCCGGCGTTCGACGACGCCGACACGCCGCTGTTGCTCGAAGAGGCGGTTGCGATCGCGCGGGAGATTTTTGTCGCGGTCCGCATCGACGGCAGCCGGCAACAGCTTGAGCTTCTTCTTGCCCCCGAGGGCGGCGAGAACGTCGAAGCAACAAAAAAACTCGCCCGCGTTCCGATCGAAATCGGCATTCCCACTGCACCGGAGAAAATCTTCGCTGTCATCGCCGCAATCTTCCCGCGCGACCTTGCCGCGCGGCTCGCGCGCTATGCGGCGCGGCTGCCCGACATCGTCCGGCAGGAGGATTTGGAGCTATTGGAGATCAACCCCCTGGCATTGACGCAAGACGGCGACCTCGTCGCCTGCGACGCCAAGATCATCCGCGACGACAGCGCCGATTTCCGTCACGATGCGGAGGAATTCGCCGTGAGCCGCAGGCTCGCCGAACGTGCCCTGACCAAGCTCGAGCGCGAAGCGCGCGATCTCGGCTTCCAGCTCGTCGAAACCGACGGGGATGTCGCGCTGGTCACCTCGGGCGCGGGTCTCGGCATGATGATGATGGACCTCATCGCCGATCACGGCATGCGCGCCGCAAGCTTCATGGACAATCTGCACGGCGCGCCCGACGAGACCATGACCGAGCGGCTCAAGATCGCGCGCGCCCTCGCCAAGCGGCCCAACATCAAGGCGATCATCTTCCAGACCACGCTGGCCTCGCGCTCGCTCGCCGAGCGTATCGACGCTTTGACCACGTGGCTCGGCGCCGAACCGCTGCCGAAGCCGCTGTTCGTCGGCATCGCCGCCGGTCACGCGGCGACCCGCAGGATGTCGGCCGAGCAGGCCGTCGAGAAGTTGCGCGCGCTCGGAGTGGCGGCTTTCACCGACCCGGTTGAATTGGTGAAAGCGGCGGCCAGAGCCGTCCGCTGATCAACTCTTGCCGCCGCCGAAGCGTGACATGCCTGCGCGCCAGGTTTCACGCGCGATGTTCTCTTCCATGGCGCCGAGCTCCAGCGCCAGCGCGCCGCGAGGGTCGAGCTCGACGCTCTGGTCGATGCAGCTCTTGGCCTGGCGCAGCGCCGCCTGTGGTGCCGCCACAATGGTCTTGGCAATCTCGGCGAGGACGACATCGAGCGCCGACGCCTCGACGATGCGCGTGACCCAGCCGGACGCCCTCGCCTCTTCGGCGGTGAGCTTGCGGCCGGTGAACATCATGTCCTTCGCGAGCTGCTTGCCGAGGATTCTCGGCAGACGCTGCGTCGCACCGATCGTCCCCCACAGCGCCTCGGGCGTGGCGAACGTCGCCTGCGGCGTCGCGATGACAAAATCGCAGCAGGCCGCGATCTCGCAGCCCGAGCCGACGGCCGGGCCCTGCACCACGGCAATCGTCGGCATCGGCAAGCTCTCCAGGGCGCCGTAAGCCGCGAAAGCGGCGAGCCGCCGCGCGCGTATCTCGTCGGCGCTCATGCCCTTGCGCTCCTTGAGGTCGGCACCGGCGCAGAACACTGCGCCGGTCGCACGCACCAGTACCAGGCGCAAATCAGCATCCTCGCTCGCGGCGGCGGCGGCCGCGACGATCTCGTCGCACATGGCGCGGTTCACCGCGTTGCGGCTCTGCGGACGATCGAGCGTGATGGTGGCGACGCCCTCGACGACATCGTAGCGCAGCGTGGTCGGGTTCATGGCTTGTCCCTGCGGAAAGAGCGCATCCGTTTGTTCATTTCGCCGCCTTCGCGCAGGGCTTCATCGAACGGCAACTCGGCGACACGATAGAACAGGGTCTTGGTCGCGCCCATGGCTTGCGGCGCCACGGCGGCGAGCGATTGCGCGAGCTTTACGGCTTCATGCATCAGCCGTTCCGGCGCGACCACGCGATTGACAAGGCCAAGCGCTAAGGCGCGTGCCGCATCGATGGGCTCGCCGGTGGCGAGCAACTCGAAAGCCGCCTTGCGCCCGGCGCTGCGCACCAAATTCGCCATCACCACGGCCGCGACGATGCCGTGCTTCACTTCGGGATAGCCAAGCCTGGCGGTCGCCGCCATCACCGCAAGATCGCCGGCAAGCGCAAGGCCAGCGCCGCCGCCCATGGCGGCGCCGTTGATCGCGGTCACAACGGGCTTGGCCAGTTGCGAAAAAATGCCGTGCACTTTCATTGTCAGATCGGCGCGGCGCTCGACCAGGGACTGGTTGGCGGCGGTGAGCTCGGCAAATTCGCCAAGGTCGGCGCCCGCGCAAAAGGCCGGCCCAGCGCCGGTAAGGACGATCGCTCGCACATCCGGCGCGGCATCCGCCATGCGCAGCGCGTCGAGCAGCGCCCCGCTGAGCGCCATGTTGAGCGCATTGCGCTTCTGCGGCCGGTTCATGGTGAGGATGCGCACCGCGCCCTGGTCTTCGATCAGCAGTTCGGCTGCGGCACTCATCGTGTTGCGCTAGTCGAGCCTGACACCGGCTTTGAGCACCAGCGGACCCCACTTGGCCTGTTCGGCAAGGATGAAGGCCGCGAATTGCTGCGGGGTCGTTGGCGTCGGAGTAGCGTTGAATGTGTCGAACTGCTTTTTCAGCTCTTCAGTCTTGAGCGTGGCGACGGCGGCACGGTTCAGCCGTTCGATCACGTCGGGCGGCGTGCCGCCGGGCGCGACAAGCCCATACCAGTTATCGGACGTGACACGCGGATAACCGGCCTCGGCCGTCGTCGGCAGGTCGGGCAACACCGGCGTTCGCTGCGCCGATGTCAAAGCCAGCGCCTTCAGCGCTCCGGCTTTTATCTGCGGCAGCAGGAACGGCACGTCCGCCACCAGCATCTGCAATCGGCCGCCGAGCAGATCAGTCATGGCCGGCGCGACGCCGCGATAAGGCACGTGCACGATATCGATCTTGGCCTCTTCCTTGAGCAGTTCCGCGCCGAGCTGAGTGATGGTGCCAAGCCCGGCCGAGCCGAAATTGATTTTCCCCGGATGTGCCCGCGCATAATCGACGAATGCCGGCAGCGTATCGACGCCAAGCGAAGGCGACACCACGATCGCTTCGGGCACGCGCACGACGTTGCTGACCAGCGCCAAATCCTTCTGCCAATCAAACGGCATTTTCGACATCATGAACGGCATCGCCGACAGCGCGGCGGCGCCCGCGAAGCAGACGGTGTAGCCGTCGGCCGGGCTCTTGGCCGTAAAGTCAACGCCGGTCAGCCCGCCGGCCCCGGCATGCACCTCGACAAAAACCTGCTGGCCGAGTTCGGCGCTCATGCCGTTGGCAAAGGCTCGGGCGAAAAGATCGGCCGCTCCGCCCGCCGCAAAGGTGAGGACGAGCTTGACCGGCCGATTCGGGAACATTTCGGCGGAGGCCTGCGTCATCCATGTGAGCGCGAGACCGAATGCCGCAATCGCAGCGCGCCAGCGCATGAACCCTCCCCGTTTTGCGGCCGTTTCCAGCCTGTCGCCGGGACCGTGGCGGTGTGGCCGTCAGGCATGGAGCTTGTTCGGCGTCCACGTGGCAGTATGATTGCTTCTGCGAGGCGGCAGCAAGGGGCCAAAGAGCGCTGCCCGCCTGGTTGGGGAGCATGTGGGGCGTGTGCGCATGAAGACCATTCTCGTTCCCACGGAACACAATTCGTCGATGCTGTCGGCGCTCGATACGGCGTTTTTGCTGGCGCAAAAATTCGGGTCCTATATCGAGGGCTTTCCGCTGCGCCCGGCGGTCGCCGATCTCGTCGCCATGGATCCCGACAGCGGACTGACCATGGTGGCGGTCAAGGAAAACGACGCCGAGATGGTGCGGCAGGCGGCCATGGTGTTCCGCTCGTTCATGGAACAGCATCACGTGCCGCTCGCCGGTGAAACGCCGCAGTCGTCGGTCTCGTTCAACTGGGTCGAAACGGCGCCGAGCGGCCACGATTTCGTCGGCAGCTACGGCCGGGTCTTCGACGCCATCGTCCTGGCGCGACCGGGTGACGAGTGGCAAAGCCCGTCCATGGTGACACTCGAATCCGCGCTGTTCGAGAGCGGGCGTCCGGTACTGATCGCGCCCCCCGCGTCGCCGACCTCGCTCGCCACCAACGTGCTGATCGCCTGGAATTCGAGCACCGAGCAGGCGCGCGTCACCGCGTTCGCTATGCCCCTCCTGCACCTTGCCAAGCGCGTCACCATTTGCACCGTCGAGGGTGCGACCGTCGCGGGACCGACCGCTGAGCAGATGGCGCGCTCGCTGAAGCTCAATGGTGTTGCGGCCGAAACGATCACGCTGAAGCCGTCCGGGAAACGCAACGCCGGCGAAACGATTCTCAACAAGGCCGACGAGCTGGGCTGCGACCTCATCGTCAAGGGTGCTTACACGCAAAGCCGCCTGCGCCAGATGATCTTCGGGGGCACCACGCGGCATATCCTTGCCAATGCTAAATTGCCCGTGTTGATGGCGCACTGAAGCGGCGGGCGCTACAGATCGCGTCATGACAAGAATTGCGGTGTTGGGCGCGGGCGCCGGGGGAGCGGCCGCAGCCGTGGAGCTTGTCGCGGCCGGTCATCAGGTCGCGCTATGGGGCCGCTCGGAACGAACACTGGCGCCGTTTCGCGCGCAGGGCGGCATCGTTCATGACGGCGTGCTAGGCTCCAGCATCGCCCGGCCGCATCTTATCACCGACGATCTGAATGCGGCGATCGCCGGCATGGACGCGATCCTTGTCTGCCTGCCGACCTTCGCGCACGCCGACATCGCCGGCGCACTCGCCCGCACCGGCCTGGGGCAACCCGTCATCCTCAATCCCGGCCATACCGGCGGCGCACTCGAATTTCGACAGTGCTTCTGTGGGCGCGGGAAAGCACCGCCGCCAATCGCCGAATTCTCGACGCTGACCTATGTGGCGCGCAAATATGCGCCGGGCAGCGTGACGATCACTGGCCGCGCCAAGAGCGTGCGGCTCGCGGCCCTACCGGGCGGCGAAGCGGCGAGCGCTATCGCACAGGCGCTGTTTGCGAGCGCCAAGCTCATGCCCGATGTGCTGGCGTGCGACCTCGCCAATGTGAACATGGTCCTGCATACGCCGGGCGCCCTGCTCGGCGCCGCCTGGGTCGAGGCGACCAGAGGCGATTTCGCGTTCTATGTGCAAGGCATGACGCCGGGGGTGGCGCGGGTCATGGACGCGCTCGATCGCGAGCGACTTGCGGTCGCGCGGGCCTTCGGTCACGACCTGCCGCCGCTTGTCGATGAAATGCGGGCGATCGGCACGGTGGACGCTCCTCCAAACGTCAGCGATCTCGTGGCCGCGATCAGCGCGGGGGAAGCCAACAGCCGCATCAAGGCGCCGGATTCGCTCGCGCATCGCTACTACCGCGAAGATTTCGGCCACGGCCTATTGCCGTTCACGGTGCTGGCCGGCATCGCCAACGTCGACGTCCCGACCGCCGCTGCCCTCATTGAGCTCGCACAAACGCTGCTGGGCGTTGATTTTGCCGTCCAAGGACGCACGGCCGAGCGGATGGGCATTGCCGGATTGGATAGGTCCGGCCTATTGAAGCTCGTCGGAGCGAAAGCGCATGGCAAATAACGGGCTTGATTGGTCCAAGCTGACGATCGGCATGCTCGGCGGCGACAAGCGCGAGCAGGAGATCGCGCGGCGCGCCGGCGCCACCGGAGCCGACGTCCGCGCTTACGGCTTTCCGTGGCCCGAGCAAGGCATCGCCAACGTCAAGCACATCGCCGATCCCGCAGCCGTGCTCAAGGGCGCACGCTTCGCATTGTTTCCGATTCCGGGCATTGCCGCGAACGGCGCGCTGTTTGCGCCGGCCGCCGCCGCGCCGATCATTCCCGACCGCAAAATGCTCCAAGGCATGACGAAAGGCGCGCACATCATTCTCGGCTGGGCCGACAAGAACCTAAAGGCCCATTGCGAGGCGCTGTCGATAAAGCTCCATGAATACGAGTGGGATCGCAGCCTGATGCTCCAGCGCACGCCCGCCATCATCGAGGGCCTGCTCAAGATCGTAATCGAGCACACCGCGACAACCATTCATAATGCGCAGGCTTGCGTCGTCGGCCAAGGCACCATCGGCGCCGTGCTGGCGCGCTATCTGGTCGCGCTCGGTGCGCACACGCATGTGGCGGCGCGCAATGCCGAGCAGCGCTCCGCCGCCTATGTCGCGGGCGCAACGCCGCACCTGCTCGAAGACCTGCCGCAGCTTGCCCCGCAACTCGACCTTCTGTTCTCGACGGTGCCGACACGCGTTGTCGGCGAGGACGTGCTGTCGCGGCTGAAGAAATCGGCTTTCGTCGCCGACCTCGCAGCGCCACCCGGCGGTGTCGACTTCGATGCCGCCAAGCGTCTCGGCATTACCGCAGTATGGGCGCGCGGCCTCGGCAGCCGCGCGCCGGTCACGGTCGGCGCCAGCCAATGGGGCGGCATCCGCGAGCGGATCGAGAAAATCATGCAAGAGGAGACCTGAAATGCCCGTCGTCACCGTGCAGATGTGGACCGGTCGCTCGTCGCAGCAGAAGCGCGCGCTGGTTCGCGCCATCACCGATGCCATGGTCAAGCACGCCGGCGCCAAGCCCGACAACCTCCATGTCATTCTTCAGGAGGTGCCGAAGGAGAACTGGGCGCTCGCAGGCGTGATGGGCGATGAGCGGAAGGATTAGGCGCTTCGCCGCGCCGCCATGACCGCACTTTTCCAGAACCTTGCGCCGTTTGCCGATGCGCTGCTGCGCGTCGCGGTCGGCCTTGCGCTGGTGCCGCACGGGCTGCGCAACACATTCGGGTTTTTCCCCAATACGGGCGTACGCGCGCACAATCTTACCGAGCTTGCGAAACAGCTTCATGAGGACGGCTACCGGCCCGGCGCATTCTGGGCTCCCGCAATCTCGGTCACGCAGCTTGTCGGCGGGCCGCTGCTCGCGCTCGGATTGTTCACCCGCCCGATTGCCGCGGTGGTGCTTATTTTTCTTTTGGTCGCCGATTTCGAGCGCTGGCGCGTCGGCGGCTATTTCTGGAACAAGCTCGGGCTCGAATACACCGTCATGTGGACGATCGCGACGTTCTGGGTGCTCATTCACGGTGGCGGCCCTTACTCCCTGGACCATGTCATCGGCTGGCAACTTTGACCGCGGCGTGCGCATGTTGTACCTGCGCCTCTCGATCATAGGAGACGACTGTGCCCTTTGTGGACGTCAACGGCGTAAGCCTTCACTACGTGACGTCGGGCGAGCGCGGCCCGGCGGTCGTGCTGCTTCATGAGCTCGGTGGCACGCTACATTCCTGGGACGCCGTCGCGCCGGCGCTGGCGAAGCGCTTTCGCGTGCTGCGCTACGATCAGCGCGGCTCAGGCCTTTCGGAAAAGGTGCGGCAGGAATTCACCAACGACGTGCTGGTCGAAGACTTCGAGGCTCTCGTCAAGACGCTGCGGCTCGATCCGCTCTATCATTTTGTGACAGTCGCGGCGGCGGCGACGCAAGCGCTGCGCTTCTTGGAAAAACATCCGGATCAGGTCGGATCGCTGACGCTATGCAACCCGGCACCCGGCGTCGATCCGAGCCGTGCGGCCGCGCTCGACGAGCGTGCGGCTTTTGCCATGCGCGAGGGCATGCGCGCGTCGCTGCCGACGACGCTCGCCATCTCGTATCCGGAGACGCTCGGAGAGCGCGCCGCCTACGAGGCCTACCGCGGTCGTTATCTCGGCAACGATCCGGTCGGCTTCGGCTACGGCTTCCGGGCGCTGGCGCGCACCAACATGCTGCACATGCTGCCGCTGATCGGCTGCCCGGCGATGGTGGTCGCCGGCCGCCACGATACCGTCCGCCCGCACGCTGGCTCGGCCGAGCTTGCGAAGAAAATTCCCGGTGCGCGCTTCGAGCTGATCGAGGCCGGCCACTTCATGCCGACGCAAGGGCCGCAGGCGCTGCTTACCGTGCTCGAAGATTTTCTGCCGAAATGATATCGTGAAACACAACATCGTCATGGCCGGGTTGACCCGGCCATCCACGTCTTAGGTTTCCGTCACCGGTTAAGACGTGGATGCCCGGCACAAGGCCGGGCATGACGCTCAAGTGAGAGCGCCCAATGAAAATCAAAGCCAACGGCATCACCATCAACTATCAGATCGACGGACCCGACGGCGCGCCGTGGATCGTGTTCTCGAACTCGCTGGCGACGACGACTGCCATGTGGGACGAGCAGGCCGCGGCGTTGAAGGACAAGTTTCGCGTGCTGCGCTACGACCAGCGCGGCCATGGCGGCACGGACGCGCCGTCGGGCCGCTACCCGTTCGATACGCTCCTTGCCGATGCGCTCGGTTTACTCGACACACTGTCGATCAAGAAGACGCATTTCGCCGGCCTCTCGATGGGCGGCGCCACCGCGCTCGGCCTTGCCGAACGCCATGGCGACCGTTTCGATCGTATCATCGTCTGCGATTCCCCCTGCCAGTCGACACCGCAAAGCGCCCAGCAGTGGGAAGAGCGCATCGTCGTCGCCCAGAAGGAAGGAATTGCGGCACTGGTCGAGCCGACCATCGGGCGCTGGTTTCCGGCGGAAACCGTCGCGAAGAACCCGCCTCACCTCGACAAGGTGCGCGCCATGATCCGCGCGACGCCGGTCAACGGCTTCATCGGCTGCGCCGCGGCGCTCGCCGCCCACGACTATGCCTCGGCGGTCGCGTCGGTGAAGCGGCCAGTCCTGTTCATGGTCGGCGAGAAGGACGGCGCCACGCCGACGGCGATGCGCAAGCTTAACGAGAAGCTGCCGGGATCACGCTTTGTCGAATTGCCGGGCGCCGGCCACATCTCCAACATGGACCGGCCGGCCGAATTTACCAAAGCCATCCGCGATTTCATTTCGGCCGGCTGATCGCCCCTCCGGGCGAGCGCATTGATACGCATCAATCGGCATCAACCGGCTATGCCTTTTCGCCGGGGTGGGCCTCCCGCGACGCGTTGCGGACGGCTTTGCAAACATTGGGGCGAGCCACTATACCTCACGCGAAGGCTCGGAACCGGCAGTTTTGCCTGTTCGTTTCCCTCCGGGCTGTATTGCAGAGAGGGCCGCAAACGCCCTGCAGGTACAGGAGAAAACGTCATGGCAACGGTGACAATGAAGGCCCCTGCTCCCGGCGGGCTTTCCAACAAAGCGCGCGAGTTGATGGAGGCCATCAACACCGACGCCGGCAAGCACAACATCTGGGTCCGCACACAAGCCAACGCGCCGGCGCAGCGGCCGTGGTTCAGCGAAACCAGCGGCGAAGGCTCCGGACAACTTGCCAGCGGCCGCGTCGCAGTCAATCAGATGAAGACACTGCCCTTCATGTGGAAGTGGAACGAATACAGCGGCTACCTCAAGCAGATTTCCGAGATCGCCACCAAGGCCGACGTTTCGCCGATCGAGTTTGCCGATCGGCAGAGCATCCTTCTCCTCAATCCCGGCCTGAACGGGCGGCTGCAAGTCACCAACACCATTCGCTGCGCCATCTCGATCTACAATCCGGGCGACGTCGCCCCGGTGCATCTGCATTCGCCGAATGCCAGCCGCACGATTCTTTCAAACAAAGGCGGCTACACCGTCATCGAGGGTGAGCGCGTCACTGCCAACCGCGGCGACCTGATCCTGACGCCGAACGGCACGTGGCATGACCACGGCAACGATTCCTCGGAACCCGTGGTCTGGATCGACACGCTCGATTGGCCGCTGATGGAATTTCTCGACGCGGCATGGGTCGATCACAACATGCCCGGCGCGCAAGGCAACACCAATGTCCAGGCCGTCACCGTCACCGAGGGCTATTCGCGCAGCCTCTACAGCCACGGCGGCATCAAACCGACCTTCGTCAATCATCAGCGCGGCGTCGGCCATGCGCCAGCGCCGTTGTTCCACTATCGCGGTTCCGACGTCCTCGAAATGCTGCACGCACTGCGCAAGGAGAAGGGCGACCCGCACGAGGGCATCAAGGTCGACTTCGTCAATCCGGTCACCGGCGAGTCGGTGTTCAAGACGTTGCGCTATTCGGCGCAGCTTCTACGACCCGGCGAGGAGACCGAGTTCAAGCGCGAGACCGCTGGCACCTACTACGTCTGCATCGAAGGCTCCGGCGTCACCGAGGTCGGCGGCAAGCGCTTCGAATGGGACCACAACGATCTGTTCGTGGTGCCGAACTTCCTGTGGCGGCGCCACATCAATACCGGCAAGACCGACGCCGTGATCTATTCGGTGTCTGATGCGGCGCTGATGCAGAACATCGGCCAGTACTACGCCCAGGGCCGCGACAAGCACGGCAAAGTCACCGAGTTGCTGCAGTAATTCGCGAACGTCTGAAAAACAATCGGAGCGCGGCGAGCCCGCGCTCCGATTTTTTATTGACAGCTCTTGTGTTTCCGCCAGGCGCTATTGCGCTTTGCCGCCCTGCGCCTTGCACTCGGACCTGAATTTCTTCCGGGCCTTGCCGTGCAGTCCCTTGGCATTCGCCTGATCGCTGC
>DATJYT010000279.1:0-3507 GCA_035499475.1 Xanthobacteraceae bacterium
ACAGATGTTGCAGGGTCATCTGCAGCAACGGCAGGACGTCGCCCCCTTGGGCATCCGCCGCGATCACCTGCCCGAGCGAGCGGCCATCGGCGGCAGTCTCGAAGGCGAGTTTCGGATCGCAAGCCAGAACCGGACGATTGATGATCTCCTCGATCTCAGCCGGACTTGGCGGCAGCAGGTCATGCATTGCGCCTTTTTCGCGCAAGGCCGCGAAAGTCTCTATCGCCTGAAACGCGCCATAGGCATCACTGCGCATGGCAGCGACGACGATCGCAAGGTCGTGCGCGATCAGGTCGCGCAGCAACACCGCAAATGCCTCGGCATCTTCGGACGATGCCTCGACGAACAGCCGTTCAAGCTGGTCGACTGCGAGAATGAAGCGCGCTGTATGCGGCGTATCGGAGCCGACGGCGGACGAATCGCGTCCGGCCGCAAGCGCCGCGCGTATCGGCGCCAGCGCCGGTTCGCCGCCGCCGCGCAGCAGAGCGGTCAGTCGCTCGACCGAGAGGCCGGCTTTGCCAAATTCCACGCCGAAGCACGCTTCGTCCGCGAGTGCCTGCGCGGTTGCGGAGAAGATCATGTCGGTTGCCGTCACGACCGCGGAGCGCCGAACCGCAGCACTGGCGATGGCGCCGGCGCCGGTGACGCGCGGAATGAGACCGGCCCGCAATAGCGACGACTTGCCGACACCGCTCGCGCCGATCACCAGCACAAAGCGGGCCGTGCGCAGCTTCGCGGCAATCTGCTCGACGGCGTCGTCGCGGCCGAAGAATACCGCGCTGTGTGAAGCGTCGAATGAAGCGAGCCCGCGGAAGGGTGAGCCGTTGACGCGACGATCCCAGGTCACATCGGCAGCCGCGAAAAACGGTTTGATTTGGCGTTCGCTGATGGTTCCGGAAACATCTGAACACCCCGTCGCGATTGTTAGACCACCGCATCCGGCGATTCAAGCGAGCGCGATCCGGCAATGGAACCGCGTGAGGTCACGACACGCGAAAAGCCGTGTCCTTCATGAAACGATCGAGCGCGATGCGCTGCGTGTCCGATAGCCGCAGCCCGAGCTTCGAGCGTCGCCACAGCACGTCGTCGGCGGTCTGCGCCCACTCTTTGGTCATCAGATAACGAACCTCGACCTCGGTCAGGTCGGCGCCGAAATTCAAGCCGAGATCGGCGGCGCCGGCTGCCGTCTTGAGCACCTGGCCGACGCGGGTTCCATAGGCGCGCGTCAGGCGCCGGGCATGGGCGGGCGTGAGGAACGGCCAAGCGTGGCGGGTTTTCTCGACCAGCGCGTCCAGGCCGTCATAGGCGAAGTCGCCGCCGGGCAAGTGCGCATTCGCGGTCCAGGCCGGCGAGCGCGGAAAGATGTCCGCCAGCCTGGCGAGCGCGTCCTCGGCGAGACGCCGGTAAGTCGTGATCTTGCCGCCGTAAACGGTGAGCAGCGGCGCCTCGCCGCGGCGCTGGTCGAGCATGAGCGTGTAATCGCGCCCGACATCTTCCGGCTTTCCGGCGCCGTCGTCGTAGAGCGCGCGCACGCCGGCGAAGGCCCATACCACGTCCGCGTCGGCGATCGCCGTGCGGAAATACTCGTTGATCGCGCTGCACAGATAGTCGATTTCCTCGGGGCTTGGCGTAACCACGGCGGGATCGCCCGAGAAGCTCCGATCGGTGGTGCCGATCAGGGTGAAATCGTCCTGGAAGGGAATCGCAAAGACGACGCGGCCGTCGGCCGCCTGCAATATGTAGGCCCGCTCATGCTCGTAGAGGCGCGGCACCACGATGTGCGTGCCTTTGTCGAGCCTGAGATGATGCTGGCCGCGTTGCCGCAAAATCGTGTCCGCGAATGTCTCGACCCATGCACCGGCGGCGTTGACCAACGCACGGGCCGTTATTTCCTCGCGGCGGCCATCGACATCAAGGCGCAACCGCCATTCCCCGGCGCGCTCGGCGCGAACGCAGTGCGACCGGGTATAGATCGCCGCGCCGCGTTCCGCCGCGTCAACGGCGTTGAGGACGACAAGGCGCGAATCGTCGGCGAAGCAGTCGGAATATTCGTAGGCATGTTGGAATGTATGCCGCAGCGGATTGCCGGATTGGTCGACGGCGAGATCGATCTTTCGGGTCCCCGGCAAGATCGCGCGCCAGCCGATCCAATCGTAGAGCAAAAGGCCGAAGCGCAGCAGCAGGGGCGATCGCCGCGCCGCATTGATCGGCAGCAGAAAGCGCAGCGGACGAATGAGATGCGGCGCCGCCCGCAGCAGGACCTCGCGCTCGCGCAGCGCCGCGTGCACCAGCCGCAGCTCGCCGTGCTCCAGATAGCGAAGGCCGCCGTGAATGAGCTTTGAAGAAGCCGACGAGGTGCCCGAGGCGAGATCGTTCTGCTCGACCAGCAATACCTTCAAGCCACGGCCGGCGGCATCGCGCGCAATGCCGGTGCCGTTGATGCCGCCGCCGACGATGGCGATGTCGAAATCAGCCACGACTTCCCCCCGGCGCAGGATAGTGAAATCGCGCCGCGCACGCACCCCGGATCATAACGGCTCACTTTGGCCTTGCCTGATCTTGCGGATCGGCGATGATGCGCCATGGAGCTTGATGACCGCCACGTGGTCGTTACCGGCGGCGCCGGCGCGCTCGGCACCGCGGTCGTTGCGGCGTTGATCGCCAAGGGCGCCATTTGCCACGTGCCGTGTTTCGATGAGGCGGAAGCCAAGCGCTTTCGCCTGCGCGACGACAAGCAGGTGCGGCTGAGCGTCACCGGCAATCTCGCCGACGAGACAGTCGTCGGGCGCGTGTATCAGGACGTCGCACCGCTGTGGGCGTCGATCCACATTGCCGGAGGCTTCGCGGGCGGACCGCTCCGCGACACGAGCCTGGCGACGATCCGGCAGCAGATCGACATGAATCTCATCAGCTGCATGCTGTGCTGCCGCGCCGCCGTGAGGGCGATGCCGAGCGGCGGCCGTATCGTCAACGTCGCCGCCCGCGCCGCGCTGGAATGGCGAAGCGGCGCCGGCATGACGGCCTACACCGCGAGCAAGACCGCGGTCGCCGCATTCACGGCGGCGCTGGCGGAGGAAGTCGCCAAGGACGGAATTCTGGTCAACGCGGTCGCGCCCTCGATCATGGACACGCCGGCCAACCGGCAGTCGATGCCCAAGGCCGATTACGATCTGTGGCCGAAGGTCGAGGAAGTGGCCGCGACGATCCTCTTCCTCGCTTCGCCCGACAATCGCGTCACCCGCGGCGCCATCGTGCCGGTCTACGGCCGTTCCTAGACCATGATCCGATCAGAATCGGATCGTGGTCTAGATTCTTTAGCGGAGCATGATCTTTTCGGAAAACCGGCGTCCACTTTTCCGGATCATGCTAATAACCCTTCCACAATCCCGGCGTCGCCAGTTCGAGCAGATGCCCGTCGGGATCGCGAAAATAGATGCTGATGCCGCCGCGCGGCCATTTGGTGCGGCCCTCGATGGCGACGCCTGCGTCGGCGAGTTGCGTCTCCCA
>DATJYT010000280.1:0-7024 GCA_035499475.1 Xanthobacteraceae bacterium
CGCCGCGGGAGCCTTCTTCACCAGCGATCGCCGCGCGTCTTTCATCGCGCCGGCGCCGCCGCGGCTGCATGCCGAGACCACGAGGTCCTTGCCGCTTCGCCTCAATACCGGTCGATTGCGCGACCAGTGGCACACGATGACACGGACCGGGACAAGCCCGCGTCTGTGCGCCCATTCGCCCGAACCGTGCATCGAGATTCATCCGGCCGATGCCAAAATGGCGAAGCTCGTCGACGGCGGCTTCGCCAAAGCCACGACGCGCTACGGCAGCGCCATCTTCAAGGTCTCATTGCAACCGGGTCAGCAGCAAGGCTCGGTCTTTGCGCCGATCCATTGGAGCGACGCCACGGCGGCTCACGCAGGCGTCGGTAGCTTGGTCATCGCCGCGGCTGATCCTTATTCGGGGCAGCCTGAAGCCAAAGCGACGCCGGTGCAGCTCGAGCCGGTCCACTACGCTTATCGGGGCTTTGTGCTGACGCGCGATCCGGTCACCTTGCCGGCCGGCACCTGGTTTGCGCGCGTCGCTGTCGCCGGCGGCGATGGTGTTCTCTTCGCGACGAATGAGCCGCCGGCGGTTTGGCACGACCTTGGCCGCCGGTTTCTGCCCGCGCACGGCGAGATCGCGGAATTCGTCGATCATGCGCGCGGCGTCGTCCGGCTTGCCGCCTATCGTGCCGGCCGACTGGACGGCGTCCTCTTTGTCGGACCGGCGCAAGCGCCGCCGCGCTGGGACGTGGTGCGGTCGCTGTTCGCGTTCGGAATCTTGGATGAGCGGGAACGCCGCACGTTGCTTTCGGGACGCGACGGTGGCGGCGCCGTCGAGACCGGACCCGTCATCTGCGTCTGCTTCAATGTTGGACTGTCGGCAATCTCCGAAGCGATTAAAGACGGCGGCATCAAGAGCGTCGCCGATCTCGGACGAACGCTGCGCGCCGGCACGAATTGCGGCTCTTGCATACCCGAGTTGCGAACCATCATCGCGCGCGTCGCGCAACCGGTCTGATCGGCACCGATTTTGTCAGCCGCCGAGCTTGCGGCGACAGTCGGATCAGCGGTGCACCGCCGCGCGCTGCGCCGCATGCTGGGCGCGACGCAGCGCAGAGTGGGGCGCTGCGGTTGATGAAGATGGCAACATTTTAGGCCACCTTCGGCTTGTTTACGGTCTCGATACGATCGAGAATCTCGCCGAGATCGCGTTTCTCGATCTGAACATCATAGTCATTCTGCAGATTGAGCCAAAGCTGCGCTGTTGTGCTGAGCGCCTTGGCGAGCCGAAGCGCGGTATCGGCGGTAATGCCGGTCTGTTCGCTGGCGATGCGTTCGATCCGCGTGCGAGGCAACCCGCAAGCCTTGGCAAGAGCACCCGCCGACATCTTCAGCGGGACCAAGAACTCGTCCCGCAGAATCTCTCCGGGATGCATGGGCTTGAGCTTCTTGGCCATCGCTGCGTCCTCTTTTCTACAATCTCGACCTCCGCCGGGCCTTCCGGCGTCCAAACAAAGCATACCCGGAATTGGTCGTTGATCCCGATGGAGTATTGTCCCTTGCGATCGCCAGCCAACGCCTCAAGACGGTTGCCAGGAGGCGACCTCCAGTCGCCGAGTTCGCCCGCGGCGTTGAGGTAGCGCAATTTCCGGCGTGCCACCTTGACCAGATCGGCCGGAAAGCCCTTTGGACCTTCACCGTTGAAGACCGCCGTGATCTGGAGCTTCCGGGCCAAGACCACCGAGGCGCTAGCGCGCTAGTGGCTCCCCGATAAGGGCGGACGAAACCGAACCGGGTCGGATGGGGAAAATCGGCGGCGATAGCGTGTACCGAAGTGGCGCGCCACGGTCGATGAAGATGGGCACTACTCGTTCGCCGTGGCGCTATGACCCGGCACTCGCATCCGCGCCAACCCATCCGATCGTTTGACCGCACCAGCACGGGCACTTCGCCGGAATGCCCATCGCACGGTCATTCCGGTTCAACGTCCTCCAGCCTGACTCCACGACCGGCGCGCAGGCTGGCGCGAGCCTGTTCAATGCGACGCAGGAAGCGCGCATCATGCTCAAGGCGATAGTCGAACCAGTCCTCCTCCGACTCGAAGCCGATCAATACGCCGGCCGGCTTGCCGTGCCGCGTGATGACGATCTCCTGCGTCTCAGCCTCGCGAAGATAGTGAGACAAATCATCCTTGATTTCGGAGAGGGGGACTTCCTTCACTCCGGATTTCCGAACTGTGCGAGCCATGACTCGGCCTCCGATTTTGCCACGATCGCCAATACCTCGACGGTCGTACCGGAAATGTCATAGAACACCCTGATCTCTTCCACCCGCAGCCTGTATTGCGGGCGGCGCAATCCTCGCAATCGCTTGATGCGGCTGCGACTCGTTTTCTCCGGCTCGTGCCGCAAATGCGTCTCGAGTGCGCTGCGAACGATCGTGCGGACGTTCGCCGTCAGCCTCCTGAGGTCTTTGACGGCTTCGGGAGCCAGAACGATCACGAATGGCATTCTGGCCAGATTATAGCCATTTCTTCGGCGCGGTCAAATGATGAGATTGATGCGGGACGGGCGGGAATGCTGCCAAGCTGGTAACCCGAGAGGTTGGTTACGAAGGCAACATCGAGTGGATAGTCGGGCGGAAACGGGCAGTCGTGAAGCGCGTCTGCAATCTCCCATCGCCGGCAGAATTCCATAGTCCGAATGTTGATCCGGCCAGGCGGCGAAGTCTTTTTCGACAACAACGCCATGGCGATGCAAGCGGTGCTCGATGGCGTCGGCGTGGCCATTGCGCAACCACTCTACGTCACTGAACCGGCGCTGCTCGCCTTCCGTCAATGGCTGCATGACGAGGCAAAACGATAGCGCGAGACTGAAGCCGGACTAATGCGGCGAAACGCGCAGCAGACCGCCTCGCCACGCCCCTATGACGGCCTGCCGGAACTCCAATATCCCTGGCACGACCGCGACATCCTGGTCACCGCTTGCGGCCGTATCTGCATGTACAGGAAAAAATCAATATCTCGACTGTGCTCGCCGGCCAGAAACTCGGAATCAAGGAAATCGACGACGGCATTTGGCTCGTCTCCTTCATGCACTACGATCTCGGTTATATCGACCTGGAGCAGAGAACCTTGCAGACCATCGACAATCCGTTCGGCTCGAGATTGTCACCCTTGTCTTAGGTACAATCTGTCACCCATGTCTCCGGGTCGGACATGTACCGAAGTGGCGCGCCCGAAGGGATTCGAACCCCTGACCTCTGCCTTCGGAGGGCAGCGCTCTATCCAGCTGAGCTACGGGCGCCAAGGCTAAGGCGACGGCCTGTTGATAGCGAAATGCCGCCGAGGCGGCAACGGCCGGAGCGTGGCGGAGCATGCAATTCCGAAGGGCTCGAAAATGGCCTAGGCTGGGCTTAAGTCCGTGACCCGAGGAGAGATGCGATGAGCCAGCTTGCGGAAAAGACGCAGACGCCGGCGCCGCAAGGCGTGCAGATCAAGGACGCGGCGTTCAAATGGGACGATCCGCTCGACCTCGAGGGCGAACTGACCGAGGAAGAGCGCATGGTGCGCGACACCGCGCGCGACTTTGCGCAGGAGAAGCTGTTCCCCCGCGTGCTCGCCGCCAACCGCGACGCCAGCTACGATCCGGCGGTGGTGCGCGAGATGGGCGCGCTCGGCCTGCTTGGCCCGACCATCCCCCAGGACTACGGCGGCGCCGGGCTCGGCTATGTCTGCTACGGGCTGATCGCGCGCGAGATCGAGCGCGTGGATTCCGGGTTCCGCTCGGCCATGTCGGTGCAGTCCTCGCTGGTCATGCACCCGATCTATGCCTACGGCTCGGAGGCGCAGCGACGCAAATATCTGCCCAGGCTCGCCAGCGGCGAGATGGTCGGCTGCTTCGGCCTCACCGAGCCCGATTATGGCTCCGACCCGGGCTCGATGGTGACGCGCGCCGAGAAGGTGCCCGGCGGCTTCAGCCTCACCGGCGCCAAGACCTGGATCACCAATGCGCCGGTCGCCGATATCGGCGTCATCTGGGCAAAGCTCGACGGCCGCATCCGCGGCTTCATCATCGAGCGCGGCACCAAGGGATTTTCGACGCCGAAGATCGAAGGCAAGCTGTCGCTGCGCGCCTCGATCACCGGCGAAGTCGTGCTCGATGGCGCCGTGGTGCCGGAAGAGAACATATTGCCGAATGTCTCCGGGCTCGCCGGCCCGTTCGGTTGCCTCAACGTGGCGCGCACCGGCATCGCCTGGGGCGCCATGGGCGCGGCCGAATTCTGCTGGCATCGCGCCCGCGATTATGTGCTCACGCGCAAGCAGTTCGGCCGCCCGCTCGCCGCCAACCAGCTCGTTCAGAAAAAGCTCGCCGACATGCAGACCGAGATCACGCTCGGGTTGCACGCGGCGCTGCGGCTGTCGCGCCTGATCGACGCGGGCAAGGCTTCGCCGCCGGCGATATCGCTGCTCAAGCGCAACAATTGCGGCAAGGCGCTCGACATCGCGCGGCTCGCCCGCGACATGCACGGCGGCAACGGCATCGCCGAGGAATTCCACGTCATGCGCGTCATGTGCAACCTCGAAACCGTCAACACCTACGAGGGCACGCATGATATCCATGCGCTGGTGCTCGGCCGCGCCCAGACCGGAATTCAGGCGTTTTTCTAATTCCGTTTGCGTCGGACACAGGAGTCGTTGAATGAACACGCATCACTTTCATGCCATCGTCTGGATCGATCATCGCGAAGCCCGCGTTTTTCATTTCAGCCCGACCGACGCCGACCGCCTCGTCGTCCGCCCCGACAATCCGACAAAACATATCCATCACAAGGCTAATTCCATCGGCAGCGGGCACGCCGCCGAAGATCACAATTTTCTTCAGGCGGTGGCGCAGGCGATCGCGGATGCCGGCGCCGTTCTCATCACCGGGCCGGGAATCGCCAAGACCGAGCTCGCCAAGCACATCAGCCAGCACGATCCGCTGCTGATGAAGCGCGTCGTCGCCGTGGAAACGGTCGATCATCCGACCGACGCACAACTCGTCGCCCACGCACGAAACTACTTCAAGGCCGAAGACCGGATGCTGCCGCAGAAACCGTAGCCGCGGGCTGGCAGAGCGCGGGCGCGATGCTTAAGTCGATGCTGCGGCAATTGTGACATCCGTCGCGCTCACCGCGGCTTACGGCGAAGCTTCATGTCCCCCGTGTCTTTCCTGCTCAATCTGCTGTGGATTCTCTTCGGCGGCCTCTGGATGGCGGTCGCCTGGGTCGTCGCCGCCGTGATCATGGCGATCACCATCATCGGCCTGCCGTGGGCGCGCGCGGCCTTCAACATCGCCTCCTACACGCTGTTTCCGTTCGGCCGAAAGGCCGTCTCGCGCGCCGAGTATCTCGGCACCACGGACGTCGGCACCGGCCCGTTCGGCCTTCTCGGCAACATCATCTGGTTCGTGTTTGCCGGCTGGTGGCTGGCGCTCGGCCATCTCATCACCGCGATCCTGCTTGCCGTCACCATCGTCGGCATTCCATTTGCCTGGGCGCATCTCAAGCTCGCCGGCATCGCGCTGTGGCCGATCGGAAAGATGATCGTCGATGCCTGACCAAATCCAACGGAGACCAAAATGTGCCGCAACATCCGCACGCTGTTTAACTTCGACCCGCCGGCGACGGATGACGAAATCCGCGCCTCCGCTCTCCAATTCGTCCGCAAGCTGAGCGGCTTCGCCCAGCCTTCGCGGGTCAACGAGGCGGCGTTCAATCAAGCCGTGGAGGAGGTGACGCAAACGGCGCGCCGGCTTCTGGGCGCGCTGGAAACGACGAGCCCGGCCAAGAATCGCGAGGCCGAAGCCGTCAAGGCCCGTGCCAGGGACCCGCGAGCGATTCGCATGAGTCTTGTCGCCGGGAGTCCCGCCAAACGCACCGCCCTCAAGGAGAACGTTCCATGCGCCTGCCTTTGATCGCTCCCGAAAACCTGAGCCCCGAGCAACGCCCGGTCTATGACGACATGCGGGCCGGCATCGAAAAGAACTTCCAGGGCTTCAAGACCATTGCCGAAAACGGGGCGCTGCTCGGCCCGTGGAACCCGTGGCTGCACGAGCCGAAATTCGGCAAGCCGATCTGGGATTTGACATTGGCGCTGTCGGTGTCACCGTCCTTGCCGCGACCAGTCCGAGAGGTCGCGATCCTGGCGACGGGAGCCAGATTCCATTCCGCCTACGAACTCTACGCCCACGTCATCGCCGGAGAACGGCGGGGGCTATCCGACGACAAGCTCGCCACGATCGTGTCCGGCCAGCGCCCCACCGACCTGACGCACGCCGAAGGCGTCGCCTATGACGTCGCCGCGTCGCTGCTTCATCACGGCACGCTGCCCGAGCTTATCTATCGGCAAGCCGTCAAGGAATTTGGCGAGCATGGCGCTGCCGAATTGATCTATCTGGTCGGGCTTTATTGCCTGGTCTCCGTCACGCTCAACGGCTTCAACGTGCCGGTGCCGGAATCCGAAGCGAGCTGAAGCCCAACCCGCTGCCCTCACTCCACTCCATCTCGCAACACCACAGGAAACTCGCATGCCCTATTCGATGTCCCAAGCCTCGCTTCCCGTCTTCGAAATCGAGCTCGATGCGCTGTCGGCCATTCTCGACAAGGCCGCGGCTTTCGCCGCCGCGAAGAAAATCGATCCCGCCGTTCTGCTACGTTCGCGCTTGTCGCCCGACATGTTCGATCTGGCGCGGCAGATCCAAGTGGCGACCGACCAGGCGAGGCGCGGCTCCGCCCGCCTCGCCGGCGTCGAGCCGCCGAGCTACGAGGATAATGAGACGACGATCGAACAGCTCAAGGCGCGCATCGGCAAGACCATCGCGTTCCTGAAGACGCTCGACCGCAAACAGATCGATGCCGCAGCCGAGCGCGAGATCACCTTTCCGCTCGGCGGTCCCAACAAGGGGCAGATGAAGGGCGATGACTATCTCAATCACTTCGTGCTGCCGAACTTCTATTTTCACCTCACGGCCGCCTACGCGATTTTGCGCCACTGCGG